>CALXSV010000102.1 GCA_944391235.1 uncultured Clostridia bacterium
ATGGGACCCCAGCCAGTGCAACCCGGAACTGCCGCGTGAAGAGATTCAAACCTATGTGAAAAATTTTGCCACTGCCGCTGCGCTGGCGCAGAAGGCAGGTGCAGACGCAGTAGAAATACATGCCGTACACGAGGGATATCTGCTAGACCAGTTTACCATCGCCGCCATGAACCGACGCCAGGATGAATATGGCGGCTCACTGGAAAACCGCCTGCGCTTTCCCTGCCAAATTGTACAGGCCATCAAAGCCACATGCGGCGCCAACTTCCCTGTTTTGCTGCGTTACAGTGTAAAAAGCTATATAAAAGGCTTTAACCGAGGCGCGCTGCCCGGAGAAGACTTTGTGGAATTTGGCCGAGATTTGGATGAAAGCCGTATTGTAGCCCGCATGCTCCAGGAGGCTGGATACGACGCGCTGGATTGCGATAACGGGACCTATGATAGCTGGTACTGGCCGCATCCGCCAGCCTATATGCCCAAAGCCTGCAATCTGGCTGATGTGAAGGAAATCAAAAAAGTCGTGGATATTCCAGTAATCTGCGCAGGCAAGTTTGATAACCCGGCATTGGCGGAACAGGTTATCAGCGCAGGGGAAATCGATATGATGGGCATGGGCCGCCCCCTGCTGGCTGACCCAGAGGCACCTAATAAATTCGCAGCCGGACAAGAGGATGATGTGCGCCCCTGCATCTGCTGTCATCAGGCCTGTCTGGGCCGGATTTTTCAGGGCAAGGATATCAGCTGTGCCGTCAATCCAGCCTGTGGACGGGAACGCAGCTATGACATTTCACCAGCTGCACGCAAAAAGAAAGTGCTGGTGGTTGGCGGTGGGTTAGCTGGAATGGAAGCAGCCCGCGTATGTGCTCTGCGTGGTCATGATGTACAACTGCATGAAAAAAGCAGCGAGCTGGGCGGCGTATTTATTGCCGCGGCAGCACCAGATTTTAAGGAGGATGACAAACGCTTGCTGGCTTGGTACAAAAAGCAGCTGCAGAAGCTTGGTGTAAAACTACAACTAAACAGTGAGATAGACGCTGACCTTATTCGCAGCCAAGCCTTTGATGAGGTCTTTCTTGCCACCGGCTCTACGGAGCGCCGCATTGAAATACCAGGTGCGCAAGAAGGGCAGGTTTCCTATGCAATCGAAGCCTTGCGAAGTGAGCCGCCGCAGGGGGAGAACATTCTCATTATCGGAGGTGGCGTGACCGGCTGTGAAATTGCCATTGTGCAGGCGCGGGCTGGCAAAAAAGTAACAATTGTAGAGCGTTGCGAAACCATTCTCAATTCCTTTGGTTTATCCGCAGCCAATTACAATATGCTGATGGAGCTGCTGGATTATCACAAAGTAAAAGTAATTAAGAATGCTGAGGTCATAAAGATTGAGGGAAACACAGCGCTGGTTACGGAAACCATCAAAAACTATCCCAACATGCACAACCGGGCTAAACTAATCTTTGCCGTTGGTGCGGCAGGTATGCCGGTACAGCACAAAATCCCAGCCGACCATATCATCATCTCCGCCGGGTACAACAGCAACAATCTGCTTTATACGCAGGTGGAGGACAGTAATGTACACCTACTTGGCGACGCCGTGAAACCAGCCAATGTCATGGAAGCGATCTGGTCAGCCTATGATATTGCCAGAAGTGTGTAGTAGAATTGAAAAAAAGAGCTGTGTCCCCTGGGACCCAGCTCTTTTTTCAATCCTATGCATTTACGGCTGCTTTTTCTTCCCTACTTTCCGCAACCTCTTCTCCTTCTGCCTCCGGAGGAAACAGATAGGAAAATTTTTCCGGCAGGACCATACGCATAGCGGCAATGGCTACAGCAATCTGCTCATCATCCGGCTCCTTGGTGGTCAAACGCTGCATCCATAGACCAGGCGTAGAGCAAATGCGGACAAAGAGATTATCATGCGTGCCTGCATAAATCAAAAATTCATAGCAAATGCCCACCACCAGAGGCATTAACAGAAGCTTGGTCAGCATGCGCAGCCAGATAATGTCCCAGGTCACAAAGGGCAGTGAAAAAATCAGCACACCCACAATGAGAACAACAAAAATAAAGCTTGTTCCACAGCGGGGATGAAAGCGTTTATATTTACGCACGTTTTCCGGCGTCAGCATCTCTCCCGCCTCAAAGCAAAAAATGGACTTATGCTCTGCGCCATGGTATTCATAGGTGCGGCGGATATCCTTCATCAGCGAGACAATCCACATATAACCGACAAAGATGGCAATCTTAATAATCCCCTCGATTAGATTTCGCTCCCAACCCAGACCACCTACAGCAGAAGCAATCCATTTTGTGCTCCAAGTGGGAATGAACATAAACAAACCCAGGGCTAGAACCACCGCTAAAATGGAGGCAACGAACATCATCACATCCATCATGCTCTTACCCAATTTTTTCTCTATCCACTGCTCAAATCTTGAGGGCTCTTCCTCATCTTCGCCATAAACCTCTGCAGATTTGGACAATGTTTTAAAGCTAAGCGCAAGCGTTTCAACAAAATTAACCACACCACGGATAATCGGCCATCCCAACCAGGGAATGCGCTCCTTAACAGAAGAAAACGGCAGGGATTCCTTATGTAGGGTCCCATCTTCCATCCGGATTACCAGACCACAGCGGTTCTCGCGTTTGTACAGCATCATAATACCTTCGATAACCGCCTGTCCGCCAACAATCCCCAAACGCTCGTTATCCTGGCAGTGTTTTTTACACTTTGCCATAAGCAACTCCTTTAAAAAATTTTCCTACAAATTTAATTGTATTATTATATCACTTCTTGCTCAAATACACAAGCCTCACAAAAAAGTACCGCAGTAGTTAGTACCGCACCACTATAACAGGCCTCCGTCAAATGAGAGAAGGATATAAAAGGTATATCTAAAACACTAAGTGATGCAAACTCTTATCAGCGTGGCGGAAAACGGGCAGAAAGAAAGGGCGCAAAGCGCGCCTGTGGATGGTTAGAAGCGGATTTTTGGGGTAGAAAAACCCTGGCATATGGATTTTCACGTCTGCAACGGCAAAAATCCAGACAGGTAAGGGGTAAAGAATGGAGATTTTTTCGTGCCCTTTGCGAAAAAATACAACTCGTCCCTTAACGGTCTGGATAGGCGAAACGGATATAAAGCACTGATTGCTTGCGGCGGAAAAATCTGCTATACTTGGCATGGCAAACTAATCGACAAATCAGAAGTTATAGGGAGGTAACTTCATGCAAGGGATAAAAAATATGCTTTTAGGTATTGCAATAATGGTATCTTCAATAGCATTTTACTCGGTTTATGATAACGATATGGTCGCTGTCATTATAGCATTTATTGGACTTTGTATTTCAATATACGGTTATTCAAAAAAAGAGAAGTAACTTCCAGTTTATCGGGCAAACGAAAAGCTAAAACTGGGCGGCGGGGTAACTATTGATTCTCCCGCGGCCCTGTCCGTTATCGCTCCATATCCTGCGTCTTGCGGGGTGCGTGTTCCCGCTAATCCTGCCGCAAGATACTGTGTAAACGCGCTTTCGGATTTGCTCGGCTTCCGTCAGCGGCTTCTTTCCCTTGTACTTGAAATAAATGTCGACCTGCCCGATATGCTTTTTTCAGCGTGTCCATACGCCGTTCAACGGGTTTCAGCTTCTCCCGTATATCCATTTGCGCCCCTATCATGGACTTGAATTTTTCATCAAGCCCCGCCATATCCTCTATGCCGTTTGCAGTAAGGAAGTTGAGCATATTCACCGCATCCTTGAGGTTATACAGCGATTGGGAATATCCCGATTTCCCCACCTGTGCCTTGCGCGTCAGTATGCCTCGAATGTAGCCGGCAAGGGTGGGCGGCTCGGTGTTCTTGGCTTCTTCTTTAAGCCATTCCCTCAACTTCCCGATACACGCCTTTAACTGCCGCAAACGCTGATTCGTCACCTCGATTTGGCGGTTAAGGCCGCCGCGCTATTCAAATGGCCGCATAGTCAGAGCATGATGTAGGCGTGGGGATTGCCCAAGATGTCTGCGCAAAAATAGGTATCTGCGAAATTCTATAATCAAGGAAAATCAAAAGAGTACTCTGTATAATCCTGCCATTCATCTTCAAGAATGCTTTGCAGGTAAAACGATAAAAAAGTTCCTTCTGCCTGCCATTGCTGAAACAATCTGTCATCCCATAGGGCAGCAGACATCTTTCCTGAAAGATACGCCGTGTTAATATCTGCGAAAAAGCGGCACATAGAATCTTTTTCCGGGGTATCGGTCAGTTCAGCTTCTGCTTGTCGGTACGCATTTTCCCAAAGGAAGGTTTCTGCATAATCAGGAAAATCGGGCTGCGCGGGAGCAATCACACAAACATCCAGAGGATAGGCAGAATAGGCAACGGTCTTTCCCTTTAATGTCACCCGACCATATAAGTCAGGCGAAACCATCAGAGAAGAAGTAGCAATCTCTGTGAATCCTTCTTTGCTATGCATGATATGTTGAATATGCATATGGCCGCTTAGATTACAGATAACACCGTAGGATTCGTATATTTCCAGAAGTCTTTCGTTATTTTCCATCACATAGCCATAAGAAAAAATACTGTTATGCTGCATCAAATTTTGGTGACTGACCGCCAGCACGCGAATATCCTGCCTTACCGCCTTCTGAAGCTGCTTTTCTACCCATTGAAAAGTTTTTTCGGTTAATATACCGGGAGAATCCTCGGTATTGACATCCAACATAAGCAGCCAAAGCTCCGGCGTTATTTCCGCAATATAGCTAAGAGAGCTACTATCTCTGCAAATAGCATCTCCAAAGCCATACTCCAGATAAAGTTTCTCAAACTGTTGTGCATTGATACTTTCAGTCAAGCTATAGCCATCTTTATGAAACGAAACCGCCATTGGATTATTCAGGTCATGGTTTCCAGGCAAAACAAAAACAGGAATGCCTGCATTCTCAATCGTGCTAAGTTTCTCTGCCAATGCCACATGACTTGCCTTTTCCCCATTAAAGGTTAAGTCACCGGACAAAATCAGTGCGTCCGGCACCTCTTCGATGACTTGACGGATAAAGGCGTCTGTTACTTCCTCGCAATATTCCATCACTTTTCCGTCACCGCTTTCAATCAAGCCTTCAAAATATTCCCCGTGATCCGTTAGCTCCGGTGATAAATAATGCAAATCTGTAGCAACAAATAGCGTAACTTCTTCTTCCAACCATCTATATTCTGCATTCCGCTGCCCTTTATTGTGATGCAGAAAAGACGATATTATAGAGAAAGAAAGGATAAGCAGCACAAGAACAGATATTATTTTTATTTTTTTCACGACTATGTCTCCTTGCATTTAAATGAAAAAATACAGCCTACAGTAAGTATAAACGGAAAGTCTCATATTCTCTGTGGGGCTTTACCTTATCACCATCTTCAAAAGCCCGTCGGTCCAGGTCTGCTGTACCCTTTCCATACCGGATGTTTTTCTGCGCTGATGTTGCCGCTGGTGTATTTCCACAGCCAGCTAGAATGCCTACACACAAGCTAAGGTCATAAGAAATACCATTGGTTTTCTCATGGTATTCTCCTCTATGTTTTTATTTTCACCTATCCACCTATTTCACTTGGGAGCTTTGAAACGGCCGTTTTCCTCAGCGCTTGGCTATATTATACTCCAGTAGTTTTCATTCATAAAGTACGCACAATATTGTGGCTTAGTCACCAAAAAGAAACAAACGGACCGTTAGCGAAAGGGAACAAATTCAGAAATAGAAATTGGTTGTTTTCAGACAATCCCCTACTTCCCCTGTCCCTATCCAAAATGGGAAGTCGTGCTGTAGGAGTGTCCGCTGCATGAGGAAAAAGTCGCCTACCTTTGCAAAAGACAAACACGCCTTTAAACAAATAGGAATCAGAGCGGGCAAAGCCACTCTGATTCCCCTGAACAAATACGATTCACTTCCTTATGGTACGCTACCCGTTCAGCGCTGTCCCTTTTCATACGGCACGCCCTCGGCACGAGGCGCCGCTGAGTTCTTAGAGGTAAAAGCCAGCACAATAATGGTGGCCACATAAGGTGTAATTTTATACACTACCGTGGGAATACCCAAATTGAGCAGGAAGGGAATCCCCGAATAAGCGGCTGCAATGGTCTTCATCATGCCAAAAAAGAAGGCTGCACCCAAAATGGGCAGTGGTTTCCAGTTCCCAAAA
>CALXSV010000103.1 GCA_944391235.1 uncultured Clostridia bacterium
GCGCTTCCAGATGCGCCAATTCCTTTTTGTTGAGATGAAGGGGGATAATGTGGTTTCGTTTTCTCATATGGACTCCTTTAACGCTCTGGTCCTTTCCTTTTGCGGTTTTTCTTCTGTTCCGGCGCTTTTGTCGGGTACTCATAATGGACGGGAGCATCCCGCAGCCGAAGCCTGCTGCAATCCGAGGCAAAGGCGGCATACCGGGCATAGGAATACCCTTCCGCATCTACAAGGACACCGTCTTTACTGGTTTCGCCTTTGACGAGTACGCAATGCCAGCAAAGGCTGCCGGGATCGAGCCACATTTTGTCGCTGTAGTCAAACAGGAAAATCTGGTCATCCATGAAGCCTTTTTCCTTGAACTGCCTGTACTGCTCATCAGAAAGGACAACCACTTGTTCCACCCGAAAGCTGGTTTCTCGTTCCGGCACAGGGCGCATTGGATTTTGCCCATTGATGTCGTCGATACGGCGGGGACGATGGTAAAACGCAGCTTGTTCCTGATATGCTTTCGGCTCTTCCAGAGTAATCCGTTCCATCGGAACATCCCGCGGGTTTATCTGGCGATAGTCCTTTCCATAGCCAAGGTACAGGGTATCCTTCCTTTTGGCGATCAGCATATTTTTCGTTTCGCCCTCGCTCAGCACCATGAGGCAGCGGAATAGACCGCCTGGGTCGGCGTTCATGAATTCCCAGTTATCTTTGAGGAAAGGGTATTCCGGAGAAACATCCTCTGAGAGCTTTTCAAAATCCTCTTTGCTTAGGACAATGACCTTCGTCACTTCAAAAGCGCCGGGGACGTAACTTACTTCGTTCCTGCGCAGGCTGTCTAGAGTTTTGGCGTTTGCCGCAAAAGCGGCATATTGTGTTTCGTTCAGTATCTTCACCTCTCATTTCTTGAATAAAATCAGCCGGTACTGGTCAGCGGGGGTTTGGGGAGCTCCCCAAGATGCCTTTGGATATCCAAAGGCTATGCTTGCGCAACCAGTAACCAGCTGGGAAAATATTTGTATAGAAACTTGACATAGCAGCATGTATTAAGTATATTAATAACATCTAAATTACTTATATAATCTGGAGGAAATATGATATTATCTCGAAAAATGGCCAGTATTGGCAAGGAATGTGTGGCCTGCGGCTGCTGTACCCGCGTATGCCCGAAAGAGGCAATTCAAATTGCATGGGGGATTTCCGCCCGCGTAGATCAGGAGAAATGCGTCGGCTGCGGGAAGTGTGCGAAGGTATGCCCTGCAGCAGTGATCGACATCGTGGAAAGGGGCGCTGCACAATGAAGAAGGCAACGAAAAAGAAGTGGTCGGATTATCTTTGGATCGCCGAGCTATGCTACCTGTTTTTAGGGTTATTTAATATCCTGTTCGCATGGCTGGGGATGCTGTTTTTCTGTATCCCGCTTTTTGTCGCCATCTTCGGCGGCAGCAAAGCCTACTGCAACCGTTACTGCGGGCGCGGCCAGCTTTTGGGCCTGCTGGGAGAAAAACTGAAATTATCCAGGAACGTTCCGCCGCCCAAGTTTTTGCGCAGCCCCTGGTTCCGTTATGGATTTCTCACCTTCTTTATGATCATGTTCGGTCTGATGCTTTTCAGCACCTATCGGGTGTTTACGGGCGCGCCTCTCTCTCAAACTGTGACGCTTCTGTGGGTGTTCAAACTCCCGTGGCAGTGGGCGGATGTAAGTTTTGTGGCCCCGTGGATCGGCCAGTTTGCCTTTGGATTTTTTGGGGTTATGCTGACTTCCACCATTGTGGGTCTTGTGACAATGGTATTGTTCCGGCCACTGTCCTGGTGCGTGTATTGCCCCATGGGGACGATGACCCAGGGAATTTGCAAATTGAGGAATGGAAAGAAGTCAAAAGAATATGGAAGAACAGGCAAAGAAGATAGCAGAACTGCTGAGGGTGCTGGCCAATGAGCATCGGTTGCTGATATTATGCGCCTTGCTTAAAGGACGGCTTACTGTCGGGGATATTCATCAATACACGCCCAATATTACCGCTTCCGCCCTGTCTCAGCACTTGAATCAAATGAAAATGGCCGGTATTCTGTCTTCTGAGAAACAGGGGATGAATGTATTTTACTGGATTCAGGATGAGCGGGTGATTGTTTTGATAGCGGCTATTAAAAAAGAATACTGCCAAGACGAAGGGGATGATACCACATGAAAATCACTGTAAACCCGCAAAAGTGCCCGCAAAACCACACATGCTCTTCCATAGTGGTTTGCCCAAAGGGAGCTATTACACAGAGAGATCTGTATTCCCTGCCGGAGATTGATGAGGAAAAGTGCATTGTCTGCGGTAAATGTATGCGCTTTTGCCCTAAGGGTGCTTTTGAAAAGAGATAGAGAAGAAAGAGAAAAAGCGGACGGATTCGCACTCGTGGAACCGTCCGCTTTTTTATCTTTTCAGCCGCTGAGAATAATCGTTCTCACCGGCTTTTTTGATTTTGGCTTAGGTGGTATTAACGATTCTTAAACAATTCTGAAACTATACAAAAACAATGGTCCTTTATTCTATTGGCGTTGGATTGAATGAAGGAGCCGGCTATGCTGGCCATACTGGATATGGATACACCGAATCATCGCAAGCGGCAGCAATCCATTCAGAAAATAGAACGTGCTAGTAGGATACCGAGTTTTTTTGTAAAATGTAAAAGGCTGCATAATAAGCCTTTTTTCAACTCTGCCATCATAAAAGAGGAACCATAACCGGTTTATGGAGGTGTGAAGGTGGAACGGTTCAGAAAAACAATGCGCAGAATTCTTTTTCCCGGTAAGG
>CALXSV010000104.1 GCA_944391235.1 uncultured Clostridia bacterium
CCGCATTCCCATTTGGAAACGGTTTTATCACTAATATGAAGGGCATCAGCCAGCTCCTTCTGGGTCAGGCCCTTTTCTTTTCGCAGTTGCAAAATCAAACGCCCACTTTTTTCATAATCCATTGCTATCACCTCTTCTGCCAGCATAAACCATCATAGCGCTTTTTGCAACCTACGCTTCGTAGAGCCTTTTCCTTATGGCTAAAAATGAGCAGACCAAAGCAACTGTGAAAAACTGCCTGCCTGCAATGTGCAGGCAGGCAGTTTGTGTGCACCTTTCTATAAACCCAACAACCAACTAGCAAATCCAAAATAGATCAATAGGGAAAGCGCATCTACAATCGTAGTAATAAAAGGCGAGGCCATAACAACAGGGTCAAAGCCAATCTTTTTTGCCAGCAGAGGCAAAGAGCAGCCAACCACCTTGGCACAGATAACAGTAAACAACAGCGTAAAACAAATTACCGCAGCCACGGTCAGGGAAATATCGGTATTACCTAAAACCAGGCGGTCAAAAAGCATTATCTTAATGAAATTGGCTATGGACAATACAACCCCGCACAAAACAGCAACCCGGACCTCTTTCCAAATAATTTTGGCAATGTCCTCGAACTTAATCTCTTGCAAAGATAGTCCACGGATAATCGTAGCCGAAGCCTGAGACCCTGAATTACCGCCAGTATCCATCAACATGGGTATAAAAGCATTCAGTACAAGGCATGCACTCAGCGCATTTTCAAAACCTGTAATAATCATGCCAGTAAAGGTAGCAGATATCATGAGCAACAGCAACCAAGGGATACGTGCCTTAAAGGTTTCCACAACGCTGGTACGTAAATAGGGCTTATCCGAGGGCGTAATAGCCGCCATTTTTTCGATGTCTTCGGTAGCCTCTTCCTCCAAAACATCAATAGCGTCATCGAAGGTAACAATACCCACCAGTCGATTTTCTGCATCGACCACCGGCAACACCATAAAGTCATACTTACCGAAATCCTGGGCCACAACCTCCTTATCCTCAAGCGTCCCCACAGAGATAACATTGCGATCCATAATATCCTCAATGATATCATCGGCTTCCGCCAACAATAAGGTACGGATAGTCACCAGGCCAATCAACTCGCGGCTTTTATCTGTAACATAACAAACATTGATAATTTCTTTATCTTCTCCGGTTCTTCTTATCCGCTTGAAAGCGTCTTCAACCGTCATATCCTTTTTAAGATCAATGAATTCCGTGGTCATAATAGAGCCCGCAGAATCTTCTGGATATTGCAGCAGTTCATTGATCTCTTTTCGCCGGTCTGGATCGGAATGCATTAAAATCCGTTTAACCACAATGGCTGGCATTTCCTCAATCAAATCTACGATATCATCCAGATACAACTCATCCAGCACCTCTTCCAGCTCTTTACTGGAAAAGCCGCTGATCAGATTTTCCTGGGAATCCGTTTCAAGCTCAACAAAAACCTCGGCAGCCAGTTCCTTGGGCAGAAGGCGAAACAGCAATGGAATGACTGTCTCCGGCATCTCTTCAAATAACAGCGCAATATCTGCCGGATTCAGATCTAATAGCCGATCTCGAAGATCAGCATATTGCTTTCGCTGAATCATCTCCTTTATCTGGCTCAATAATTCATCTCTTTTTTCTTCGAAATCAAACATTGCTTCAACCTCCTTCCCTTGTTCTATATTTATAGAACTGATTTTTTCGTATATTTAAAACATTTATACCTCTACTATTTTATGTTTTTTTTTTACAACTGTCAACATTACCAATATTATGTTTTTGTATGATGGAGGTAAAATGCTATACTAGCATAGATGAACCCATAATCGTAAAAATTTTTTCTTTTTACTCTTGACTTTTTTAATTTTATTTGCTTTAATATATTTAGAATTATTCTAATTTTAAAAAGGTACTTACATGTCTAAACAACGCGACCTTATCCTAAACATAATACGTAATTCGCAAGACCATCTAACTGCCGAACAGTTATTTTTATTAGCCAAACAGAAGCTACCTTCTATTGCTATGGCCACCGTATACAATAATTTAAAGGCATTAGATGAATCCGGATATATCCGCCGCCTTCATATCAGCGGCAGTGCAGATCGCTTTGATAAAAGCATCGTTCCGCATGAGCATCTTATTTGTAGCAACTGTGGCAAAATTACAGATGTAAAAATAGAAGGATTGCAGGAAGCACTGGAAAAAAAATTGAATATTCTCATTGAATCCTATGAATTAAATTTACAGTATACCTGTAAGGAATGTATGGAGCAAAAACTGGAAGACGCTGCTATATAATTATTGAGCATATAAAGAGAGAGAAATATACGAGGAGGCATGGTATGGATACAAAGGCTATGTTTAAAATTGCTTACGGACTATATGTCCTTACAACACGTAGCGGTGGCAGGGACAACGGCTGCATCATCAATACAGCCACACAGTTAACCTCAGCCCCAAACCGTATTGCCGTCACTGTGAATAAACAGAATAAAACACATGACATGCTCACAGAAAGCGGTCTTTTCAATGTCTCTATTCTTTCAACTGCAGCTACATTTCCGCTATTTGAACACTTTGGTTTTCAAAGTGGCGCAACCGTAGATAAATTCCTTACCTGGCAGGACAGCAAGCGCAGTAAAAATGGACTGCTGTATATCACCAAGGCAACCAACGCTTACATCTCTGGCCAGGTTATCAAGACCATAGATATGGGAACACACACATTGTTTATTGCAGATGTTACAGATGCCGAAGTACTCTCGGATGTACAGTCTGTTACCTATGATTATTACCAGAAAAACATCAAGCCACGCCCGCAGACACAGCCAGAGCAAAAGGTTGGCTGGCGTTGCCGGATTTGCGGATATTTCCACGAAGGCCCAGAATTACCAGAAGACTTTATCTGCCCAATCTGCAAACATGGTGCAGTTGATTTTGAGCCAGTGGGGATTACAGAGAATACGCTTAGCAATAATAATATTATCATAAAAGGAGAAAAAACAATGGAACTTAAAGGAACCAAAACAGAACAGAACCTGATGACTGCTTTTGCTGGCGAATCGCAAGCGAGAAACAAATACACCTATTTTGCCAGTGTAGCTAAAAAAGAAGGCTTTGAACAGATTGCCGCCATCTTCCTGCAGACAGCAGAAAATGAGAAAGAGCATGCGAAAATGTGGTTCAAAGAACTGGGCGCTTTAGGTGATACTGCAGCCAATCTTGCCGCTGCTGCGGACGGTGAGAACTATGAGTGGACCGATATGTATGATAAATTCGCCAAAGAAGCAGAAGAAGAAGGCTTTACTGCACTGGCTTATAAATTCCGTGCAGTAGCAGCTATTGAAAAGTCCCACGAAGAAAGATACCGTGCCTTACTTAACAACGTTGAGATGAAAACCGTATTTGAAAAGGGCGAAATGACCATGTGGGAATGCCGCAACTGCGGTCATCTGGTAATGGGGACCAAAGCACCGCAGGTTTGCCCCGTGTGCGCACATCCGCAGAGCTTCTTTGAAGTAAGAAAAGAAAATTATTAAGCACTCTCTTGTACTTTCCTATATCCCTATCTCCACCACGGGCCAACTTGCGTTGGCCCGTGGTACTTTTGCAGACAATAGGGGGACTCAAACAGACATATAATGTGAAAAAGTAACAATAGGAGAACGGACTTTTTGCAAGTCCGTTCTCCTATTGTTGTCATAAAGCATATTGTGTATAATTAAATAAGTAAAATAAAAGGAGACCTCCTATGACAAAAGGCACTTTATACGTAGTCTTATGCTATATTCTGTCAGGACTCGTCCCTATCTTCTGGAAGCTGCTACAGGAGCTAAACTCCGTATACGTACTGGCCTGCCGCATTGTCTTTTCACTCATCATCTGTGCCATCATTCTCGGCATAGAGGGAAATGGAAAAAGGCGTATTCAGGCGGCTTGCGCAAACCGTAAACAACTGTGGCTGCTACTAGCCTCCAGCATTCTTGTTACACTAAACTGGGGATTGTATATTGTGGGGGTCAACAGCGGACAGATTATTGAATGCAGTCTGGCCTGCTTTATTAATCCAATCATGACCATTGTCTTCGGCTTACTGATCTTCCATGAAAAATTGCGTAAACTGCAATGGCTGGCTCTGGGTTTTGCGGCTGTAGGTGTGCTTA
Source organism: uncultured Clostridia bacterium (assembly GCA_944391235.1). Taxonomy (GTDB): domain Bacteria; phylum Bacillota; class Dehalobacteriia; order UBA4068; family UBA4068; genus CALXSV01. The sequence goes on from CALXSV010000104.1 coordinate 4,176, forward strand.
TTCCCATTCTGCAATATGGACATATCCCCTACTTTGCCCTGGTTTTGGGCAGTAGCTTCTCCTTATACAGTGTGGTCAAAAAAAAGATTACTGTAGACGGCCAGACTTCCGTTTTTATGGAAACGCTTTTTGCCTCCCCCTTTGCCCTGCTCTTCATTCTCTACGCCGAGTTCAATCAAATGGGGGGCGGCGGCTTTCTGCATGGCTGGGAATTTCTGCTGCTGCCAGCCGCTGGGTTGGTAACCACCGTACCGCTTTTATTGTTTTCCATAGGCGTAAAAAGCACGCCAATGTCTGTAGTTGGCGTCGTGATGTATATAACGCCAATCCTCCAACTGCTAATCGGTGTTTTATTGTATAACGAAAGCTTTACACCATCCACATTAACCACATTCATCTTTGTTATTGTTGCAATTCTCCTCTTTTTTGCTGATAAGTTATTGTGGCAAAAACAGGCACAGCAGTCCATTCCAGATTTGGAGAATCAAGCAACAGCGATAGGCATAGGAAATGAATAAACGAGACGAATGGGGAGGAGCAGTCGCCTCCCCAGAGCGAGCCCCAAATATGTTTTCCCTGTGACACGATTTACACAGCACAATAACGACGTAGTCCTTAAGGACTACGTCGTTATTGTTTATCGCTTCTGAGATATGTATACGATAAAGACTATTACCAGCTAAATGCCTTTGGTAATTCTTAGAAAGCATAGGTACCAGGTGCAATGACGTAGAAGAGTGCGGTTACAACTGTACCAATGGCAGTAGCTACAACCGTCATCATAAAGACGGAAGGATAGCATTCCCGAATGGTGGTACCAACAACATTGGCAGTCAGGTTAATCGCACCAGAGTAAGGCATGGTGTCCAGCGTGGAGCCAGCAAAACAGGAAATACGATGCAAAGCATTCATGTTATAGCCTACTTCAGACATCATCGGTCCAAGGATGGGCATGGTGATGGCCAGACCAGTGGCATTACCAGCAACAACCGCGCACATAATGGCAGTCATAATGATAATCAGCAGAGTGGGCGGCATGCTCCAGCCAACAATAGCAGCCTTGATGGATTCAAAGGCAGCGGTGCTCTTCATAACAGCGGAGAAGCCCATAACGGCTGCCATGCTGTTACAGGAAGGCAGAGAGTTCTTTACACCGGTGGTGATAGCCGTGCGGAAGGCAATGTATTTGGTGGGTTCTTCCGGCAGATACCAGTAGAAGAAAAGCACCGATAAGGCCAAGCCAATGCACAGAGAGGTAACAACATTCCATTTCAGGCCGGCATAGAGAATCAGCACAACCAGCAGCGGAATAAAGGAAATCAGAGCGTTAGGACGTTTTACGTTTTCATCAACGGTGGGAATATCAACGGGATCCTCATAATGCAGCCCCTTGCTCTTGGATTTGTTGACCATGGCATTGAGCGACCAAATCATAAAGATAAGTTCAATGAGCAAGGCTACAAAACCAGGGATAGCGCCGGCGGTAGAGGTTGTGCCTAAGGCCTGAACACAAACTTCATTGGGAACAACAGGAGCGCCGGGGGCAACATTACCAAGGCCGAGAGAGCCAGCGCACATAGCGGCAACCGCAAACCTTCTCGGAATATCTGCCTCTTTAAAGAGCGGCAAAAGAACGGGGTAAGCAACGAAAACGCATAAAACAGCGCCAACACCACCATAGGTAAGGATAAAGGTGGTAAGTATAACAATACCGAGAACGATTTTCTGCTTGGTGTTTTGGCTGGTATTCTCTCTCATCAATACCTTGGAGAGCCACAGCGCAATAGAAGTGGCAGCGCCAGATTTAGAGTACATCTGAGCGAACATAGCGCCAAAGGCAATCATACCCAGATAGCTGCTAAAGAAGGAAGCTAAGCCGGGGAAATAGATATTGTTAATCGTTTCCGTGAAGGGTAACTGGCTGGTCACGATAACAAACAATGTACCAACCAGAGACGCAATCATAATATCCCAGTTTAAATAAACGATAATAGCTAATAGGATAAAACCGCCTATACAACCGAACATTGCTAATGCTTGCATTACAATCCCTCTTTCTTTTTGTATTCTGTTTTCGGGGAAAGGAAATAATTGCGAATAAATAAACCGCACATGCGGCCTGTCAAAACCTCCCTTCTTTTTTCTATTCTCTTATGAAATTATGATA
>CALXSV010000105.1 GCA_944391235.1 uncultured Clostridia bacterium
TTCTGCACGGCCAAGGGCTGGAGCAGAGAACCATCTTTGATTTGGAAATGCTGGAGGACATCGGCTACTGCAGCGGTATTGAAAATTATATCAGCCATTTAACACGTCACATGGAAGATGAGCCTCCCTATACGCTGCTGGATTATTTTCCAGATGATTACCTGATTATGATCGATGAGTCGCATGTTACCGTGCCGCAAATTCGTGGCATGTACGAGGGCGACCGCAGTCGTAAGGCAGAGCTGGTTAAATATGGCTTTCGACTGCCCTCAGCCAAGGACAATCGACCATTGCGTTTTAGCGAATTTGAGGAGCGCGCCGGGCAGACCATCTATGTTTCCGCCACCCCCGGTCCATACGAAAGGGAGCATTGTCAGCAGTGGGCGGAGCAGGTGGTACGTCCAACGGGACTCCTTGACCCGCAGGTAGAAATCCGACCGATTAAAGGGCAAATTGACGACTTGCTGCAAGAGGTGCATACGCTGGCCAAGAAACAACAGCGCGTATTGATTACCACCTTAACTAAACGCATGGCGGAAGATTTGACCCAATATATGGATGAGGCAGGCGTAAAGGTGCGCTATTTGCACTCGGATGTAAAAACCCTGGAGCGTATGGCTATTATTCGTGATTTGCGCTTAGGTGTATTTGATGTGCTTGTCGGTATTAATCTGCTGCGCGAGGGGCTGGATATTCCGGAGGTAACGCTGGTTGCCATTCTGGATGCAGATAAAGAGGGTTTTTTGCGCTCGGAAACCTCGCTCATCCAGACCATTGGTCGTGCGGCGCGCAATGCGGAAGGTCGTGTGATTATGTATGCAGACCGTATGACCGATAGCATGCAGGCTGCGATTTCCGAAACCAATCGCCGCCGTGCTAAGCAGAGCCGGTACAACGAGGAGCATGGCATTGTCCCCAAGACGATCTTTAAAGAGGTAAGGGATGTAATTGCAGCGGTTCTGCCTGATAGCGCTGATGCCGAGAAGTTACCTGGCAAAGCTAAAAATAGCGGTCTCAAGGTGAGCGGTAATATTGAAAAAATGAGCAAAGCCCAGCGGGAAAAATTATTACGCTCGCTGGAAAAAGAAATGAAAGAAGCCGCACGGAAGTTGAATTTTGAAGAGGCTGCGCAATTGCGCGACGCCATTATGGAAATCCGCTCGGCGACAAAATAGTGAGGGCAAGTCAAGTATGATAAACGATTATATCCGTATTCGCGGAGCCAGACAAAACAATCTGAAAAATATAGACGTTAAAATCCCCCGCGATAAGCTGGTGGTTCTGACCGGCCTTTCCGGCAGTGGAAAAAGCTCGCTGGCCTTTGATACCATTTACGCAGAGGGCCAGCGGCGCTATGTGGAATCTCTTTCTTCTTATGCGCGCATGTTTCTCGGACAAATGAGTAAGCCGGATGTTGACCAGATTGATGGCCTGTCTCCCTCTATTTCCATCGACCAGAAATCCACCAGCCACAATCCGCGTTCCACAGTAGGTACGGTTACGGAAATTCATGATTATTTGCGTCTCTTATATGCACGTGTTGGCAAACCGCATTGCCCCAAGTGCGGGCGGCCAATCAGCCAGCAAAGCGTGGACCAGATGATTGATATGATTTTTCAGTGGCCTGAGGGCAGCCGTTTGCATTTGCTGGCGCCGTTGGCTAGGGGCAGAAAGGGCGAGTATCAAAAGCTGTTTGCCGATATGCGCGCTAAAGGCTATGTTCGTATCCGTGTGGATGGTCAAATCCATGAATTATCAGAAGAGATTCGTCCCAGCAAAAATATTAAGCATAATATTGAGCTGGTGATCGACCGGATTGTTCTGCGTGAGAATAGTCGCAAGCGTTTGGCTGATTCTCTGGAGCTTTGCTTGTCCATGGGCAATGGGCTAGCTATGGTGAGCGCGCAATTACCAGACAATCGAGAAGAAGAGAGTATCTTTTCGCAGAATTATGCCTGTCCAGATTGCGGCATTAACATGGATGAGTTAACGCCGCGTATGTTTAGCTTTAACAATCCCTTTGGCGCTTGTCCCGCCTGTACCGGTTTGGGTTACCGACAATATATTGATGCACGGCAGATGGTGGATGACGAGAATTTAAGTATTAATCAGGGTGCTTTGCTGCCTTTACAAAACAGTCAGCAGGGCTGGTATTTTCGTCACATCAGCGCTGTTTTCGACGCGCATGGCTATTCTTTGGACATGCCCTTTAAGGACTTACCGGAGCAGGCCAAGCAGGAAATATTCTACGGCTGCGGCAAGGAGCAGTTCCCGGTTGAGTATTATGAGCGCGGTAGCGATACCCCTATCCGCTGGAATCACCATTGGGAAGGGCTGGTGCCCAATTTTGAGCGCCGTTATAAGGAAACAAACTCTGAATCCATGAAAGAAGAGTTTGAGAAATATATGACCATACAGCCCTGTGAGTCTTGTTTGGGTGCTCGCCTTAAGCCAGAATCGCTTTCTGTTACCGTGGGAGAAAAGAATATTCATGCATTGAGCATGATGACCATTCGTCAGGCCCTATCCTTTATTGAAAATCTTCAACTCAGCCCACGCGAACAGATGATTTCCAAGCGTATTCTCAAGGAAATCCGCGAGCGGCTCAGTTTTTTGATTGACGTGGGCCTGGATTATCTGACTTTGTCGCGTGCTGCTGCTACGCTATCTGGCGGCGAAGCGCAGCGTATTCGCCTGGCAACGCAGATTGGATCACATCTCATGGGGGTTCTATATATTCTGGACGAGCCCAGCATCGGTTTGCATCAGCGCGACAATGATCGCTTGATTGAGGCGCTTAAGCATTTGCGCGATTTGGGCAACAGCGTGCTGGTGGTCGAACACGATGAAGATACTATGGAAGCAGCTGATTATATTCTTGATATTGGCCCGGGGGCTGGTGAGCATGGCGGAACGGTTGTGGCAGCTGGCACGCCGGAGGAAATCAAGGCCAATCCAGCCTCGATTACCGGACAGTATCTCTGTGGGGCTAAACAGATTCCCGTGCCTGCACAGCGCCGTCCGGGCAATGGTCTGTCTTTAATTATTAAGGGAGCTGCGGCCAATAACCTACAGCACATTGACGTATCCATTCCCCTGGGAAAATTTGTCTGTGTTACCGGTGTATCCGGCAGCGGCAAAAGCTCGCTGGTTAATGAAATTCTGGCTAAGGCCTGCGCTCGTTTACTGAACCGTGCCCATACTGTTCCCGGCCCTTACGATGATATTTTGGGACTGGAGCATCTGGAAAAGTTGGTGCTGATTGACCAATCTCCTATTGGTCGTACGCCCCGCTCCAATCCGGCTACCTATACGGGAACCTTTAATTTGATTCGTGAGCTGTTCAGCATGACGCCAGATGCCAAAACACGCGGGTATAAGCAGGGACGCTTCAGCTTTAATGTCAAGGGTGGCCGCTGCGAATCCTGTCAGGGCGATGGCAGTACGAAAATTGAGATGCTGTTTTTGCCAGATATTTACGTGCCGTGTGAGGTCTGTCATGGCAAGCGCTATAACCGGGAAACCTTGGAGGTCTATTATAAGGGGAAAAACATTGCCGATGTATTGGATATGACTGTAGACGAGGCGGTGGTATTTTTTTCCAATCTACCCCGTATTAAGCGTAAGCTGGAAACCCTGCATGACGTAGGGCTTGGCTATATCCGTTTGGGACAGAGCGCCACCACGCTGTCCGGTGGGGAGGCACAACGGGTTAAGCTGGCTACCGAGCTTTCTAAGCGCTCCAACGGCCGCACGCTGTATATTTTGGATGAGCCGACAACCGGCCTGCATACAGATGATGTCGGCCGCCTGCTGGAGGTTCTCGACCGTTTGGTTGATGCGGGCAATACCATAGTAGTCATCGAGCATAACCTACATGTGATAAAGTATGCCGACTATGTGATTGATTTGGGGCCGGAGGGCGGCAGCGGAGGCGGGACCGTTGTGGCAACCGGTACACCGGAGGAAGTGGCTGCCTGTAAGAAAAGCTATACCGGACGCTACCTAAAAACTTTGTTGAAAAAGAAATAAACAGTCATGAATGATTTGCTGCGAGAAAAACTGCATAAGTTGCCAGATCTACCCGGCTGTTATATGATGAAGGATTCGGCTGGCAAGATTATCTATGTGGGCAAGGCGGTTAACCTGAAAAACCGGGTGCGCTCTTATTTTCGTGGTGCCCATGATAGCAAAACGGAAGCGTTGGTTGCCAATATTGCTGATTTTGATACCATTGTGGTGCAAAACGAGGCGGAAGCGCTGATCCTGGAATCCAACCTGATTAAACGTTATAGTCCGCATTATAATATTCTGCTGCGGGACGACAAGCATTATCCGTATCTGCGTCTCACGTTGGAAGAGGAATTTCCACGCTTGGTTGTAGCGCGACGCGCGCTTCCCAATGGCAGCCGCTATTTTGGTCCTTATCCCAATGTGGGCGCCATGCACCGGGCCGAAGAGGTCATAAAGGAAATATTTCCTTTGCGGACCTGCCGGAGCCGCTCCTTTAAAAAAAATCAACGTGCCTGTCTTAATGCACATATTGGACGTTGTA
>CALXSV010000106.1 GCA_944391235.1 uncultured Clostridia bacterium
CAAAAAGAAAATTCGGCTATAGCATACCATACCGCCGCGCCGCGCGCAAGATTTTTCCTTGCATCGCCCCTGTCCCTGTGATACAATGATAAAACTATGCGGGCATGATGGAATTGGCAGACATGCGAGATTTAGGTGCTGTCACCTTGGTGAAAGGTTGCTGCTCCGTTTCCGACGCCCGCGATCCTAAAAACTGAATATGCGCCTGTGATGGAATTGGTAGACATGCGAGATTTAGGTTCTCGTGCAGCGATGCGTGTGGGTTCGAGTCCCTTCAGGCGCACCACGTCGGAGCAAAGTCCGCTTTGCTCCGACGTCTTTTTATGCCTACGGCAAAAAAGACGTCATCCGCCCGCCCCCTTGCTCCTCCTTTCCAACCGCGACCCACTTCGTTGGGCTCGCAGTTGGTGTGCCGCCCTTCCGGGCGGCAAAGGGATAGCGGGGACAGGGAGGGTGCAGATGTCTGCCTTACGCATTGGCCCATACTGAGTGACAGTTGGCGGTCTTGCTGATTCCTACCATTTTATATGCTGAAAGAGGCGGAAAGCGCCAGAGGGGTGCCTGTGTCTTTTTCTGACGATCTTAACTGTGCTCATACTGCTTGCGCTCAAAACTGCCTATCATCTCCGCAGTTTGTTTCTGCATCTTCTCTGTGGTGTGGGTGCAGCCAAAAGTACAAATCTGAGGCCATGGTATCTCAGCACGGCAGAGACCGCCTCGGCATCCATGCCACTTGCTGGGTGTGATGCGGAGTTCATACCAGACGTGGTCATTCCGCCGTGGCCTTTCCAGATGTTCGAACAGTACTCGGCATTTAGAATTAATAATTCAACGAGACAGATTGGGCATTCTTCCTTGCCGACCAATCTGTCTCGTTGTGACTTTGATTTGCGCAGTACCGGGTCAAACAGTCAAAGGGAAATTTTGCGGTCTCGGGCCGTAATATCCCACTCATCGACGATCTCCCCCTGTTCTGCCACCAAAATGCTGGGGTACAGAACCGTACACGGGCAAATGTGCTGAGGGATCAAGTAGACAACTGTGTTTACGACGGGCGCTTGAGCCTCGTAACCCGTGTCCATGCGAAACACCCAGTGCTCTTCACTGTGAAGCACCGGTGTACAATGTTCCACACCTATCAGGGCCGCGCGGGAGTTCATGGGATAGTCGGTCGAAATACCCTTGCAGCCGGCATCCAGCGTAAACAGCCCAAAGCCCGGATGGCTGACTACCCGACTTATGATCACAGCTGCGGGCATCATTGGAAGATCCTGGTAAAGTGTTGCGTAGCTGTTGTCATTCACAAAGATCGTGCCGGGAGAATAATAGACACCCTCAGCACGGTATCGTGCGTGGCAGGGAAAGGAGGGAGTGCCGCCTAAGATCACGAAATCCACAGACAACCCTTCTGCGGTTAACTCTTCCCGCAGGGCAAAAATTTCTCGGTTTCCCTGATCCACCAGCTGCTGGCGAAGCGACATGTCGCTTTCTCTGCGGTGACCATCGTAGCAGTGGAGGCCGCATATGCGGATATTGGATGCTTTAGCCGCCTTGCGATACAATGCCCCTGCCTGCGCGGCGGAAACTCCGGTGCGGTCCATGCCCATATTGATGTCGACAAGAAGAGAGACTTCCACCCCGCTTTCCAAGGCTGCGCTCCGGTAGATATCCAGATGTTCTTCACAGTCAATAATGCCGTAAAGCCGGATATGGGGATAAGCTTTCATCAACGCCGTCATTCTTGCAGCTGTAGGGCCGGCAGGCGGCATGGCCAAAAGGACCGCTTCCGCACCGGCAATACAGGCCATTTCTGCCTCTGCGACAGTAGCGCATTTAAAGCAGCGGATCCCCTTCTCCATCTGCATTTTTAGTACTTCAGCACATTTATGTGTCTTGACGTGAGGCCACAGTCGCCCGGGACCGCCTGCATATTTAATGACCTGTTCCGTATTACTGTTGAGGATTTCCCGGTAATAAACCAACGCCGGCGTAATAATTGTATTTGTGTGTTTAAGGAGATATGGATTCATGGCGGAGTCATCCTTTCCGGCGCAGATTTAATTGCGCCCCTCCGGAACTTCACAGCGCTGGACTCCGTGTGATACAGCAGCGGCTGCAATTAAGCTTGAAACAGAGAAAAGAAGCAGTAAGATGACCGGAGCGGTGTATGGAATCAATAGAATACAGGTTGCAGTCAGTAGACCGATTAGCAAAAGCGCTGCCAAAATTCTGCATGGATACAGCATGGGCAGTAAAACTGCATTTTTTAAGATTGCCAGAAGGGGCAAATCAACGGTGGCAATCAGAGGAAATAGGAATAGTTCCGCCGCAGTTAAAAGTACTGCCAGGACAGTAGTGAGAAGAAAGGGAATATAAAAGATAGGTGTTTCCAGCAGCTGGTAGTAAAACAACATTCCATAGCCAGCAGACAGTTGTCCCAGAATCAACGCGCCGCCGCCTAAAAGAGACTTCCCAAAGCTTTGCCGGAATGTCGGCCAAAATGTTTTTCGCAGGCTGTATTCTTTTTGCCGTACCATACACAGGGTTACTTTGCTCATGGCCGCGCATACAGGGGGAATCGTTACTACAGGAATGCACAACAACAAAAACAGTAGATTTAGCTCCATAATTTCAAATAATTCATGATACAGGATTTTTAAAAAGGCAAAGAGCCTCTTGCGCAATGCCAGATAGCATCCCTCTTTTTTGAAATCCATACGCTTCTCCTGTATAAATGTGTGAAACAAATCCTGCGTCTACAGCTGCAATTTCTCACCCTGCATTCACCGTGCTTCTATTAACGGAAATTCCTGACTGTAAATGTGCACTTTTGGCATTTATAGGGGGGATAGATTGTTTACAGCTGTATTTTCGTGGATAACCGCTGGATGAAATCCGAAAACTGCGGCTTATCACAATCAATGCCCTTCACCTCAGAAAGCAGCGCGCTGATCACATGGAACGGTACCAGCGTTTCAAAGGGCAGTGTCAGCGGGTTGCCAGATGTCCCGAGGAAAAGCTCCCCAATATGGCCTGTTGGTGTTCCCGTTGAGACAATGTAGTCATGGCTGCCATGTTCTTCCGCAAAATCATAGAGTGCCATAAACCGCGCCCGGTCGCCTGTATCACTGGTCACAAAAATGAGCCAGCTGTTGGTGTTCAATGTGTTCCCCACACCATGCAGGTATTCCTCGAATTCGTACGCAAATACCGGGACATAAAGCGTCTCCAGCATTTTCAACGCACCCTCCAGAACGGCAGGGCAATTCATACCATCGGCAACAAGGATAACGTGGGGGGCAAGGGCCAAATCAGAGTGCTCTTTGCACCAGTTGATGCTGGTTTCCACATTGGCCTCAGCACAATCAGCCGCACAGTAAAATGCCTCGATTGTTTCCTGATAGACATTTTGAGCCAGCAGGCCTTTGGCCAAAGCTAATTCCATACCCATCAAAACCATCGTCAACGCTGAAGCTGTCATGCCTTTTGTCTTCGCACCGACGGTCTCCTCGCCGCACAAAACAGCAACACAGCTTTTGCAGGCCGTGGGCATAGGAGCGTTTGGATTTGCGCTTATAGCGGTCACCGGATAACCAGCGGCCTGTATTTTCTTCACGGCATCCAATGTATTGGTGCTTCTGCCAGACTGTGAGCAGGCGCAAAAGATTACGCCCTGTCCGGGAAGAAGCGGCAGCAGAGTTGAGATCTGGGTAGGAACCACAACGCTTACTTCCACCTGAATTAACCGCTCTAAGATCGCTTTGGCAAACATCAGGGCAGTGTTGGAACTCCCTGATCCCACTAGGACAAAACGGGTCAGGGGCTTGTCTATCCAATCCTGTACAAATTTTTCAGTCACAATTTTGCGCTGATCCAATATTTTTCTCCAGACAGATCTCTGCTCTCTGATATACATGAGCATTTGTTGCGCCATCTTTATCACCTTTCTGTGTTGCGGCAGCCAAAAAGGACTGCCGCAACACCTTTTTTCAGGGCTGCGCGCTTTAGACAGAAAGCGCTTTTTTGCGCGGCAATCCGTCGGCGCCGATGCACAAGCATCCTGCACCATACGTACCCACGTCCCCGACATTTGTGAAAGAAGTTGTGATTCCCTCAATGTAGTTCAGTGTCATAACCATTGTGTTGTCATATACAAACTTCCGGACTTGATCAAGGAACCACTCGTTCCGCATGACGCTGCCGGCAAATACAATATATTCCGGATTCAAGAGATTTGCCAGATTCACAACGCCAATGCCAAGGGCTTTTGTAGCTCTGCGAGCAATTGCCATCGCAAGCTGATCCCCTGACCGGGCAGCTTCAAAGATGGCATTAGAATGGAGATTTCCCTCCTCATATGGTGTATTTAGACTGGATTCTGGATAACTTGGAAGCATGGTTACAGCGCTGCGGATCAGTGCGGCCCCACCCACTATGCTTTCCAGACAGCCAAAATATCCACAGGAGCACAGATCTCCATTCGTTTCTACGCAGTTGTGGCCCAGTTCACCCGCTGAGTTGGAAACGCCGCGGACCAATCTGCCGTTATCTACGATGCCGCAGGCAATGCCCGTTCCAACATTAATGAGGACAAAGTGCTTTGAAATTCGCCCTATACCAAAATAATTCTCCGCAATGGTTGCACAGTTGACGTCATTATCGATGAAAACCGGGAGCGAAAACTGTTTTTCCAGTATGGAGACGATGGGCACTGGCTCTGAAATCTTTGCATTCATGGAATATACCCAAATGCCGTTGATCCAGTCAATGTCGCCAACCAATCCAATTCCAATTGCATCAGGTGGCGGACCATCCCATTCTTTTAAAAACGATGAAATTGCGTTTTGAAGAGATGCCACGCTCTCTTTCTGAGAATTTCGGCAAGTGGGGAATTTTTTTGCTGCGAGGATTTTTCCTGAGCATGTGATTGCACCCACCTGGATTTTTGTAGCTCCAAAATCGACCCCTAGCACAATTCGATGATTGATTGGCTGCTGCAATGTTATCCCCCCTCTGAGAAACGATAGGGCGCAGTTAAGACAGATGCCATTTGGTCCCCGGTTTCCAGCGGAGTTCCGGCCTGCTGTTCTTTTACAAAATGATCAAATTCCTCTACTGTTACCGTCTTGCGTCCATACAACTCGGAGAGCTGTGCCATATTGATTACTTTAATCGTTCCGGCCCCTTTTTCCGCATTTAAAAAGGGCTCGTGCTGTTCGCTGATACAAATGCAGAAATTGCGGATTTCCTCTGTGAAGGACATCGCCTCAGAGGTGTAGCTCTTGATCGGGAAAGAGAACTCTCCGCCGGCATAGCGGCTGATGCGCACATATTCCTGCCCGTTTTCATCAAAATACCCAGTGATGGTTCCCTCAGAGCCTCGGATTACCAAAAAACCACTGGTGTCGCTTGAATCGCGGCCAAACTCTGGATACGCCCAGGTGGTCTCAATGACCACCGTATGCCAATCACCTGTCTTCGGATCGCTGAAAATAGCCTTGAAATGGGCGTCATCATCTACTTCGATCTCCCGCAGGCGCCCCTGGACCACTCGAGTGCGCTCCTTTACCCCAATACGCAGTGAGCGGACCGCCTCCAATTTCTTGTCAAACCCCAGAATAAACCATGCAGCGGTCACGGCATGCGAACCATAGTCCAGAATACATCCTCCGCCGCCTTCGATCGGGTCATAAAACCAGTTTTTACGATCAGAGGAGTGAGAGCCGCGGGACAGCCAAATATCGGTGATATCACCTACCATGCCGCAAGCTGCGGCATTGCGAAAGTGCTGGAAACGCGGCAGGAAGATGTTGTCATCGTTGAGCTGATAGTATGCACTGGATTCCTTGCTCGCCTCGACTACATCCAAGGCCTCAGGCCAACTGCGGGCCATTGGCTTTTCAGACATGGCATGTACGCCATGCCGCAAGGCCATGGCGGCATAGAAGGCGTGATATTTCAGACTTGTACAAATGTCCACAAGATCAACTCTGCCGAGCAATTCCTCCGGGGATTTGCAGGCCGTGATCTCCCAGTCCACGCTAATACCCTGCTCGGACATCAATTGGATGTAGTGCTCCTTCGTTTCAATCGCGCGCTGGTATTCGATGTCATAAATCTCGGTTACAATCAGCCGATCACGATTGGTAACATAGGCCGGCAGATGGCCGCCATTACAGATATTGCCTGCGCCAATAATTCCCAGTTTCAGCAGTTTCATGGATGAACTCTCCTCCTTTTTCAGCACGAAATCGGCGATGCAGCGATTCTGTTCCGTCTACATTATAGCCATGCCTTTATGATGCGTCTTATGGTTTTATGACTCATTTTTGTGTTTTTTTGCTCTTTTATGGCCGAGAAAACCGATCTCCATTCGGCCTACAAACCTGAGTTTTACTTGTTGAATTTGCGGGATTCTGCGTGTGGATAGAAGAAAGTTTTAGTTTAACATCCATAATTTTGACATGGATATTTTATAAACCAGTAAAAATTATGAAGAAAATTGTCAATAAAGTGGAAGTAACTTTTTGCCGCTTACATTATCCTATGAGTTATAAAGCCAGCTAGCTCCAGATACTAATTAAACAGCACGCTGCCACGCAGAAAGCGATTTTGTTTCCGTTTGAAGGGCTGGCTAGAAGTATAGGATGAATGAAATTAGGAGGAAAAGAAACATGAAAAAAGCTACGCGTAAAAGTCTAGCGCTCTTGCTGACATGTCTTCTCTTGTTGGTTTCTACAGCCTGCAGCAGTTCGTCCGACAGTTCTGAAAATTCAGGCTCTGATTCTTCATCTTCCGAAAAAATCACCCTGACAATTGCAAATCAGTGGACAGGTGTCGACACAAAAGCCCCATGGTTCACAGATTATGTGGTAGCTACATTCAACGAGCTTTATGGTGATGAGGTTGATCTGGTGATCGAAGACATTGCCGGCGAGCAGAATTATGTTGACAAAATGCGGCTTCTCCTCTCAACCGATCAGCTGCCGGATATTGTTGAGCCGGCCCAGACGATTACAGAAGAGATTGCCGAGGCAGGCAAGGCGGTTGATCTAACTTCTTTCCTGGATGCCACACCGGAGATCAAGGATCTGATCACAGAGGAGACCATGGAAAAAAACACATTGAATGGGGAGGTCTGGGGGCTCTCCGGCGAGGGAAGCTGGATTGGCCTGTTCTACAACAAGGAAATCCTGGACAATGCTGGTATAGCGCCTCCTACAACCTGGGACGAGCTGCTGAGTGCGTGTGAGAAGCTGCGGGCCGGCGGAATCCAGTACCCCATGTGTTTTGAGACCGCCGGCAATGCCTGGACCACATCTCTCATATTCAGCGCGCTTGTCGGTTCGTCTGGCGATGAAGGCGCTGCTTTTATGAACACCTATGACTCCACTGATTTTAATAAACCCTATATTGAAGAAGCATTTGCCACCATTACCGAACTGCTGGAGTATGCCGCACCTGATGCAATTGGCGGTGACTACAATAAGGCCTCCATGCATTTCTACAATGAAGAAGCGGTATTTATTGCCAATGGTACATGGATGGTGTCTGAGTTCAGCGATACCTCCAGGGCTCCTGAGGGGTTTGAAAATAAAGTCGGTGTCATTGCATTCCCAGGTAATGTTGCGCTGAAAACCCCTCTGGATGGTTGGGTCATCACCTCTGACGATCCGGCGGTCCAGGAAGCTGCCTGGAATTTCCTGGAGATCGCATGCGGCGCTGAGGGACAGCTGAAAAATCTGGAGTACACCGCAACACTTCCGGATTCCAATCAGTTCGTCATGACAGACGATATCAAAGAAATGTATCCCCTGCTCTCTGAAATGTATGATGTTTTGGCGGATGCCGAACCCATTCAGTATTACTCCAAGCTATGGGATCCGGCGGTTGTGGACGCACTGTCCAATGTCTATCCCGCCCTGGTTTATGGCGAGGCAACTCCCGCCGAAGCCTGCCAAGCGCTGACGGATGCCGCTGCCAAGGGATAACTTTCATCCGCGGACAAAAGGGGGGCAGATGCCTCCCTTTTGTCTGTATAATTTGGATGTTTGAAGAGGAAGGTGCTTACATGAGGAAAAGCAATCGTTTTTGGTACATTGTGCTGTTGGCACCGACTATTATCTTGTTTTTGCTGATCTACGCGATCCCTGTTCTCACGGTAT
>CALXSV010000107.1 GCA_944391235.1 uncultured Clostridia bacterium
GGCGTATAATAAAAGAGATTTGGGCTACGCCGAGCGGTGTTTTACATGCGTAAGGCGGCTCCCTCCAGGCAAAAAAAACTTCCATACGCCCCCGTACCTCAGTAGGATAGAGGGTCCGCCTCCTAAGCGGAACGCCAGCAGTTCGAGCCTGCTCGGGGGCGCCAAATCCCTGCATTGCTTTGCAAATGCTGTATATGCCTGTCTTTAGCGGTATGTTTCCATTATAAATATGTTCTCACGAAAAGGAAGAAAAAAAGAAAAGTATATCTATTCTTCTTATAGAATTTCATACCAGCCCGTGCTGCAAGCCGTATCTCCATGGCCTGCAGCTTTTTGCTTTTTTCGGCGTGTACCCTGCCTCAATTTGACAAAGCTTTGCCTTATGACAGCAAACGCAAAAGAAACAGGCCAAGCTGTAGCATCCCGCACGTGCAGCAAGGACGCAGACTAAAAATCCCCGCTCCAGCAGTGGAGCGGGGATTTCCTTTAAATGTGTATAACATTTTATTGCTTTACAGAATCAGCGAGCGTAGCGGAAGTGGGCTCCTTAACCTCCTTGCAGGATTCTACAATACCTTCAGCCAGGCCAGCCAAACCCTGAATTTCCGAAGGAATGATAATCTTAGTTGCTCTGCCATTGGCTGCAGCAGCAAAGGCTTCCAGTGCCTTAATGCGGATTACCGCATCGGTTGGACAAGCTTCATTAATCAGACGAATACCCTCTGCAGTAGCAGACTGCACTTTGATAATGGCCTCCGCCTCGCCTTCCGCTTCCAGAATCTGCTGCTGTTTCTTTGCGTCAGCACGAAGAATAGCAGCTTCTTTTTCACCTTCTGCCTCCAGAATAGCAGAGCGCTTTTCACCTTCCGCGCGCAGAATGGCTTCACGGCGTTCACGCTCGGCCTTCATCTGTTTTTCCATAGCATTTTGGATTTCACGCGGCGGCAAAATATTTTTCAATTCCACACGATTGACTTTAATGCCCCATGGGTCGGTTGCTTCATCCAGAATAGAGCGCATTTTGGTATTAATAACATCACGGCTAGTTAGGCACTGGTCCAGCTCCAACTCGCCGATAATATTACGCAGCGTTGTGGCAGAAAGGTTTTCTATGGCCACGGTAGGCTGCTCTATGCCGTAGGTATAAAGCTTAGGGTCGGTTATCTGATAATAAACAACCGTATCAATCTGCATGGTAACATTATCCTTGGTAATCACCGGCTGCGGGGGAAAATCTGCTACCTGTTCTTTTAAGGAAACAATTTTGGCAACACGTTCAATAAAAGGAATCTTCAGGTGCAAACCAACATTCCAGGTTGTACTGTAGGCACCCAAACGCTCAATCACATAAGCACGGGCCTGCTGCACAATTCGTATATTTTTTATCAAAATCATGATAACCAGCAAAATAACAATCGCAACGATAATTGGTCCCATAAACTCCATTATAAATCCTCCTCACATGAGCTTTTTCTATATCCTACCCGATTCAGTCCGCTATGGTGCGTACAATTAGCTTAACGCCCTCTATGCGCTCTGCCTTTACCAGTTTACCTGCGGGAATTGGCTCGCCGCTTGCCGAGCGGGCCGTCCACAGCCTGCTGCCAACAGCAACCGTGCCCGTGCCAGCTGCATTATTAATATCCTCTTTCACTACGCCTTCCATCCCAATGACCATATCCGCATTTGTAGGCTGTCTTTTACCATTGACATATTTCTTTACCAGCGGACGGGTAAAATACAGAGTAAGAATAGACACCACAAAGAACAGAACAACCTGCAACCATATCTGGGCACCCACTAAAGCTGCGATAAGCGCAGCCAAACAGCCAATTGCAAACCAGATACAGGTCAGGCCAGCAGTAGCCGCCTCCACAATGAGAAATAAAATCATGGCAGCTACCCATAAAATGCTTATGTTTTCGACAATCATTTCCAGCATACCGTCTTCCCCCCTTTTCTACCATATCACTTTATGCTGTTTGTATTTATCATATCGCAAATATTGTCGATTTACAATAAAAATCTTTTGCATGTGACCTGTACCGACTGCCAGTGGACAAATTTATCTGGGCGCTACGCCATTGTTTGTTAAGGATTTGCTACTGGATATTTTCCTGCGGCCTTTGCCTAGTATGAGCAAAATCGACATTTTACTTACATTCTTCAAAATTATATGTTTCAAAAAAATATTTATAGCTTCTTATGCCTTTTTCTTTTTATTGAATGAAAAACAGCTTTTGCATTGGCGAATAAGCAGAAAAACTACCAGGACAGCGAATATAGGCAAAACGGAACAAAGTACGGCCTAATCCAAGCGCTTAATGGCGTTTTTCATCTCTCTTACATATTGCGCAACATGAGGAACGGCAGCCTGACCGTACTGCGCAATCATTTTTACAATTGCAGAACCGACAATAACCCCATCAGCTTTTGCGGCCATTTGCTGTGCCTGCTGCGGCGTGGAAATACCAAAACCAATGGCAACCGGCAAATCTGTAGCCTGCCGCACCTGATCTACCATTGCCGAAACATCTGTGGTAATGGAGGAACGAATACCGGTAACGCCCAGGGAGGATACGCAGTAAATAAAGCCACTGGCTTCACCCGCTATCCGCTCAATACGGCTTTGCGAGGTGGGGGCAATCAGCGAAATGAGATCGATGCCACATTGGGCACAGAAGGGCGCGAAATCAGCCTTTTCTTCAAAGGGAACATCGGGCAGAATCAGCCCGTCCATAGCGCAGTGTGCCATACGCTGCATAAAGCGCTTGCTGCTATAGGAGAACACTACATTGGCGTACGTCATAAAAACCAGTGGGATATCCGTTTTCCTACGAATCCGCTCCACCATTGCGAAGATCTGGTCCGTGGTAGCACCAGCAGCAAGCGCCCGCAAATTGGCTGCCTGAATGACCGGCCCTTCCGCCGTGGGATCGGAAAAAGGAATCCCCAACTCTATTAGATCCGCGCCAGCATCCGCCATGGCGTAGACAAGCTGTTCTGTGGTAGCCAGATCCGGGTCGCCACAGGTCAGGAAGGGAATAAAAGCCTTACCGTTTGCAAAAGCCTGCTCTATTTTACTCATGAATATCCTCCCCCCTATAACGGGCAATGGCAGCGCAATCCTTATCGCCACGGCCTGATATGTTGATGACCATAATCTTATCTTTTCCCATCTGCGGCGCCTGCTGCAAAGCATACGCAACGGCATGGGCCGATTCAATGGCAGGAATAATCCCCTCTGTGCGCGACAGATATTCAAAAGCCTGCACCGCCTCTTCATCCGTAACCGCTACATAGGTAGCGCGGCCTGAATCGTGCAGCATGGCATGCTCCGGTCCAATACCCGGATAATCAAGGCCAGCGGAAATGGAATAAACCGGTGCGATCTGCCCATATGCATCCTGGCAGAAGTAGGACTTCATACCATGAAAAATACCTAAGCGCCCCGTACAAATGGTTGCCGCTGTTTGCAGGGTATCAATACCGCGCCCCGCCGCCTCGCAGCCAATCAGCGCAACTTGTGGCTCGTCAATAAAGTGATAAAAGGCACCGATGGCATTGGAGCCGCCGCCCACACAGGCCACGACGCAATCCGGCAGGCGCCCCTCCAGCTCCAGGCATTGCGCCTTAATCTCCCGAGAAATGACGGCCTGAAAATCCCGCACAATGGTGGGGAAAGGATGAGGTCCCATGACGGATCCCAGCACATAGTGGGTATCATGAATGCGATTTGTCCATTCACGCATGGTTTCCGATACCGCGTCTTTCAGTGTAGCCGTACCAGAATGAACACCATGCACTCGTGCGCCCAGAAGGCGCATTTTATACACGTTGAGTGCCTGACGCTCCATATCCTCCGCCCCCATGAACACTTCACATTCCATATCCATTAAGGCGGCAGCGGTAGCAGTGGCCACACCGTGTTGACCTGCGCCGGTTTCCGCAATGACGCGGCTTTTGCCCATCTTTTTGGCCAGTAGTACCTGGCCCAGCACATTGTTGATCTTATGTGCGCCCGTATGATTCAAATCCTCACGTTTGAGATAGATTTTTGCCCCACCCAAATGCCTGCTCATTTTCTGCGCATAATATAGGCGCGAGGGGCGTCCTGCATATTCATTCAACAACACGTCTAATTCGCGGATAAAATCCGCATCCTTTTTATAATACGTATAGGCTTCTTCCAGCTCAATTACTGCATTCATAAGCGTCTCTGGAATATACTGCCCACCATGCATACCAAATCTGCCTCGACTCATATCTGCACTCCTTTTTGCTCCTTTTCTGGCCTTATTGCTCTATATTTTTGCAGCGAGCGTACCAGCTGCTGCATTTTTTGCTCGTTCTTGCGGCCTGGCGCATCCTCAACGCCGGTCATCACATCTATGTAATCAGCCGGGCAAGCAATCAGGGCCTGCTGGACATTGCAGGCCGTAATCCCGCCGCCCAACAAAAGCGGTTTGCTGCTCATCTGTCGAATTTGCTTAAACAGGGCAGCAGGCCAGTCGGCGTACTGCACACGCTGCTGTGCGGCATTGCAGTGACTTCTCCGATCAAGCAGCAGAGCATAGACAGCACTGCGCTCAAGCTGGCTGATAATATCTGGCAGCTGAGCTGTACCAAATTGCTGCTTCTGCTCCTCTGCATCCAATGGCAGCGCCTTAATCGTGCGTATGCCTTTCTTTAGCAATTGCGCGGCAATCTCTGCTGTTTGCTGCATAGTTTCCCGGTAATGCAGCTGCACAAAGTTGGGTTGCACAAAATCCGCCACATCCAGTATCTGCTGCGTACTGCCGCCTGTTACCAGGCAAAAGTCACAGGAAGCGGACACATGCGCGCGCAACTGGCGCGCAGTGTGTGCGGAAACATTCCACGGGACATCCAACGGATATTGGCATACACAGCCCACCATATCTACGCCGGCAGCCAGGCAGCAGTCTATATCCGCAGCCCGCATCAGACCGCATATCTTTATGCCCACCGGACGGCACAAACGCTGATAATAGGCGGGCGGGCTGGAGGCGCGCAAAATAGCGGTGCCCACCAGAGCGGCGTCTGCTCCAGCTGCGATGGCAGTGCGCACATCTTGCGGCGTATGCAGGCCACTCTCACTGATCAGGAAAACGCTATCCGGCGCTTTAGCAACCAGCGCACAGGTGCGGCGCACATCGCCGTCATCACATTCCAACTGTGTGATATCCCGATTGTTGATGCCAATCAACTGTGCGCCCAGCGCCAGAGCCAAATCCAGCTCCCCGGCATTATGCGTTTCCACCAGAGCCTCTATGCCAATAGACTGTGCGTAATGATACAAACTGGCCAAACGCTCTGCCGGCAAGCAGGCATACATGAGCAAAACCGCAGCAGCGCCACAGGCCTTGCTCTGCGCAATCTCCGCCTCCGTACAAATAAAATCCTTACGCAGTACGGGTATGTTTACCGCCTGTACAACCTGCCTAAGCAGCTCCAGCGAGCCGCCGAACTGCTTTGCTTCGGTTACTACGGAAAGCGCGGGTGCGCCAGCCTGCTGCAAGGCCACCGCCATATCTACCACATGCCCGGCCTCAATCAGGCGGCCTTCCTTAGGAGAAATGCACTTTAAATCCGGAATAACCACTGGTCTGCCACTGTTTTTTTTCTGTCTTAAAGCTTGGGAAAATCTCATTGCACAGCCCACCCTTTTTAGCAATACCGATTGGAAGCGGTAACCAGGGCCTGCAGCTTCTCATGCGCAGCGCCGCTGTCAATAATCGCGCGCGCTTGGGCAATTCCTGCAGCAAAATCATCCGCTTTTCCCCCGACAATCAGCGCACCGGCTGCATTCAGGATAACCGCGTCGCGTCTGGCGTCCTGTATGGATAGATCAAACACGCCGCGGATGGTAGCGGCATTCTCCTGTGGCGTACCGGTTTGAATCTCCTCAATTGTGCAGCGCTTCATGCCAAAGTCTTCTGGCTGAATCTCATAGCGGCTAAATACGCCATCCTTTAATTCTAGCACCTTTGTGCGCCCAAGCAGGGATATTTCATCCAATCCGTCAAGGCCGTGCACAAACATAGCTCTGGTATAGCCAATCTCCTTGGCCACATAGGCAACCTGCTCCAGCAGCTCCGGCTTATAAACACCCAGCAGATGCCGCGGAGCAAAGGCCGGGTTGATCAGCGGACCGATAATGGTATAAAAAATCGTCTTAATGCCCAGCGCTGCCTCGGAGGGCAAAACCTTGCACATTACCGGATGGAAGAGCGGCGCATAAATAAAGACAATCCCAATCTCCTCAATCAGTGTCTCCGCCTGCTGCGGTGTAAGCTGAATATTTACGCCTAAGGCCTCCAGTACATCCGCGCTTCCCGATAGACTGGAAATGGAACGGCTGCCATGCTTAGCAATAGGAATACCTGCTGCTGCTGCCACAATCGCTGTAGCAGTAGAGATATTGTAGGTACCCAGACCGCCGCCAGTGCCGCAGGTATCCATCATCTCCGCCGACACCTGCGGATGCAGCGGAATGCAATTCTCCCGCATGGCTTTTGCGATATAGGCGGTCTCTTCTATGGTCGTTCCCTTCATCAACAGGGATACCAAAAAGCCGGAAATCTGCCCCTCCGTTAAGGCGTCCCGGTTGATGTCTGAAATAATTTCAAAAACATCTTGCTCACTCATATTTTCATTTTTCGTTA
Source organism: uncultured Clostridia bacterium (assembly GCA_944391235.1). Taxonomy (GTDB): domain Bacteria; phylum Bacillota; class Dehalobacteriia; order UBA4068; family UBA4068; genus CALXSV01. Next base: position 6,687 of record CALXSV010000107.1, read on the forward strand.
ATTTAGCCAATATATCTTTATACATGTGCATTTATCTCCTTTATAATTTTGAATGGATTACATAGATTTTTCTGGGAAAAGGAAATAAAGCACGCCATCGAAAGTCCATAATAAAAACCATGACCAACCCTCACAATAAAAAAACCCTGGCAGAGAGACGGCCTCCTGCCAAGGATAAATCAACAGTTTTATACCCATGTATCGATTGGGGAAAAACAACATTGCAGCAAAAGCGTATTATGCTAGTTTCCTGCTGAAACCCGCCTTTCGCCTCTGCTCCGTGGCATTGCCTACGCTATTGTGTTTTATCCCAAGTCGCCACAACATAATTTTGTACCTTTCCGCATTCCATTTGCTATTAAGTAATTTTGTGTAGAGTAGCATATTTTTCCCTTTTTGTCAACAGTCAGTTTAAAAAATTTTCTCATTCAATCTTATACAACAGACGATAAAGCACCCGGCTAAAGAAAGGATATCAGACGGTGTGCATGACTTACTAATATTATAATAATAAAATTTTTATGAAATCTTGACACAGAAGATAGAATACGTTACAATTTAGGCGCAAAGGAGTGGAGTTTATGAATATATGGCATGATATATCCCCAGAGCGGATACAAGAAGAAGATTTTATTGCAGTTATCGAAATACCCAAGGGCGAAAAATGTAAATACGAAATGGATAAGGAAACAGGCCTGCTGAGACTGGATAGGGTGCTGTATACATCCACGCATTATCCGTCCAATTACGGCTTTATTCCCCGCACCTATGCGGATGACAAAGATCCCTTGGACGTGCTGGTCATTTGTACCATGCCCGCGGTGCCCATGACACTGGTGCGCTGCTATCCCATTGGCGCAATCTGCATGATAGACGGCCGGGAAATGGATGAAAAAATTATCGCTATTCCCTTTGGCGACCCAACCTACAATACCTGCCGGGAGTTGTCGGATTTGCGTCCGCATATGATGGAAGAAATATCTCACTTTTTTACCGTATATAAGGCGCTGGAAAACAAAAAAACAGCTGTGCTGGAAACCGTTGGCCGTCGAGAAGCGATAGATATCATCAAAAAGGCCATGGCCAGCTACGATGCGAACTTTAGCTCCCTTTAAGGTAAACAATCCTTGAGAATAGCAAGCAGAAGATGCGATGTCTTATCGCATCTTCTTTATTATTGTCATAACAGACGGCAAAAACGGAAAAGGAAATATGCGCCTACCGACGAATACTGACACAGGAATTATGTAGCAAAGGAGTAGGAATATGCGGAAAGCACAGCGTGAAATTACTGGACAAAAGGATCTTCTGGATGTATTGGAGCGTTGTCAAACCATACGTCTAGGCCTGAGCGGTACAGAATACCCCTATGTTGTCCCCTTGTCCTTTGGCTGGGATTTGCAAAATGGGCAAATTGTTCTCTACTTTCACTGTGCCCAAGAAGGTCTGAAATGCCAATTGCTGGCGCAAAACAGCAAGGTATGCGTAGAGGCGGATATCTTTCATGGATATCACGGCACAACTACCAAATACGAAAGCGTGATTGGCTTTGGCACGGTCGTATTGGTACGCGAAGAGCAAGAGCGGATACATGGATTGCAACGGCTTCTACAGCACTGCGATATAGCGGACTATCCACTCCAGCGATGCAGCGCCTTAGCGCATACGGCTGTATATAAAATCAACCTGCACAGCATAACCGGAAAGCGCAACCTTCTCCAACAGTAGCGGCAAATCAACATTCCATTTTATTCAAAAAAGCGTGTACGGAGGAAAGCACCATGAAGATGATTCGTCTGGGAAAAACAGACCTTATGGTCAGCAAACCAGCCTTAGGCTGCCTGCCCATACAAAGATGCAGCATGGCGGAAGCCACAGCCATCCTGCGACGCGCCTACGAAGCGGGTATAAATTATTATGATACGGCCAATGCCTATACGGACAGCGAAGAAAAAATCGGTCTGGCTCTAGCAGAGGTGCGTCACAACATTATCATTTCCACCAAAAGCATGGGCGCGGATAAAAAAAGTGTGACAGCGCATATTGAAAATAGCCTACGTAAAATGAAAACGGATTATATTGATCTTTTCCAGTTTCATCAAGCGCAGAGCGTACACGATATCAACGATAGCAACGGCCCTTATGCAGCCGCAGTAGAGGCGCAAAAAAAAGGCTACATCCGGCACATTGGCGTTACTGCGCACAAGCTGGATATGGCCTTTGAATTGGTAAAAAGCGGCCTCTACGAAACCATGCAATACCCATTCAGCTATCTGTCCACAGAGCGTGATTTTGCACTTTTAGAGCAATGCATAGCTAGGGATATGGGCTTTATTGCCATGAAGGGATTGGCTGGTGGCCTGCTGACCAACGCACGTGTCTGTCACGCCTTTATGGAGCAGTATGAGCAGGTAGTGCCAATCTGGGGCGTACAAACCATGGAGGAATTGGAGCAATGGATACAGTTGGCGGAAGAGCAGCCGCAACTGGACGCCCAGATGCAGGCGATTATTGAGGCGGATCGAGCAGCATTACAGGGAGAATTTTGTCGCGGCTGCGGCTACTGCCTACCTTGTCCGGCTGGGATTGAAATCAACAACGCCGGGAGAATGAACATGCTGCTGCGGCGTTCCCCCTGGCAGCCCTATATGAGCGAGGAATGGCGTCAAAAGATGAACCGGATTAACGACTGTATCGAATGCGGCAACTGCAAGGCACGCTGTCCCTATGGGCTAGATACGCCCAGACTACTCAAAGACATGCTGGAGGATTACAATGCCTTTTATGCTGCGCATGCCGGACAACAAGAAAAGGATTGAGCCTATTGGAAAAGATGATAGATACCAGCACAATCGGGCAACTGCTTACCAAGCAGCGCAGCTTTTTTATGCGTGGGGAAACCCTAAGCTACAGCTTTCGGCGCAGCGCGTTGCTACGGCTGCGGCAGGTGCTGCGCGCGCATGAAGCAGACATGCTGACTGCGCTGAAGCAGGATTTAGGAAAATCCGCCTTTGAGGCCTATGTCACAGAAAACAGCATGATTTGCACGGAGCTGGAGTATACGCTTAAAAAGCTGCATAGCTGGATGAAACCGCGCCGGGTTTCCACACCGCTGGCCAGCTTTCCGGCACGCAGTTATATTTACCGGGAGCCTTATGGGCTTACACTGCTAATCGCACCGTGGAATTACCCCTTTCAGCTGGTGTTTATCCCACTAATCAGCGCCATTGCTGCGGGTAACTGTGTAATCTGCAAGCCTTCGGAATATGCGCCGCACTGCGCGATTCTGATTGAAAAAATCATACAGGAAAGCTGCGCTACAGAGCATGTAGCTGTGGTACAGGGCAATGCACAGTTGAGCAGTGAGCTGCTGGAACAACGCTTTGACTACATTTTCTTTACCGGAAGCGTGGAGGTAGGAAGGCTTGTAGCACAGGCAGCAGCGCGGCATCTGACCCCGGTAACACTGGAATTAGGCGGCAAAAGTCCCTGCATCGTGGATGAAACCGCGGACCTCAAGCAAAGTGCGCGGCGCATTATCTGGGGCAAGCTGCTTAATGCCGGCCAAACCTGTGTGGCACCGGATTACGTGCTGGTTCCGCAGCACCTGCGCGAAGCATTGCTTGCGGAGATGCGTCAACAAATTATACAGATGTATAGCACAGAGCCTTTAAGCTGCGCCTATTATCCGCGCATTGTCAACAGCAAGCACTTTCATCGACTGCTGGGTCTGCTTGAACAAGCTGATATCGCATGGGGAGGTGGCTATGACGAGGCTGCTCTAAAGCTGGAGCCAACCTTAGTGCGCGCAGAGTGGGAGGACGCAACCATGCAAGAGGAAATTTTTGGTCCTATTCTTCCGGTACTGGGCTATGAAAATCTGGAGGCACAGCTACAACATCTCAAGGAATTGCCGCGGCCGCTGGCCTGTTATATATTCAGCAGCGAGCAGCAAAGCCAAGAGCATATATTGCACAGCCTTTCCTTTGGCGGCGGCTGCGTTAATGATACCATCATGCACCTCTTATCCAAGCAGCTTCCCTTTGGCGGCGTAGGCAGTAGCGGACAGGGCGCATACCATGGCGAATACGGTTTTAATACCTTTTCGCATCACAAAAGCATAGTCAAACGCTCTATGCACCTAGATGTTCCGCTCCGCTATCCTCCTTTTAATAAGGATTGGCGCAAAATAAAACCATTTCTCTAATGAGGTATACCATGGCAAATATAAACAACATGATTGCACAGGCAGTAGATTTGTACCAGCAAGGCGACTTTTCCGCGGCCGAACAACTGATTACGGACAAACTCGCCACAGAGAGCGAGATGTCAGCCCAGGCGGATTTACAGTGCCTGCTAGGTGCTGTTTATTACCAGACGGGAAGAATGGAACAGGCAGAGCAGGTCTATCAGCAGGCAGCTACTATTTACCGTAACCTACAGCAACAGACGGATTTAGCTGCGGCCTGTAATAACCTGGGCGTATTATATCGTGCGTTGCAACGCGAGCAGGATGCAGAGCAGGCCTATGGCGAGGCCATATCCATCTACCGTCAACTGGCAGAGAAGCAGCCAGAAAATTTGCCCACACTGGCTACCTATCTGAATAATCTGGGCAATTTATATAGCGCCGGGCAACAGCTTGCCCAAGCCATTGCAGTTTACCAGGAGGCGATTGGTATCATCCGCCAGCTGGCGGCGCAGGATGAAGGCTATACGCCACTGTTGGCGGATGCACTAAACAATTTGGGTATCCACCACTACCAGCTCAAACAGTATGCAGAGGCAGAAGCAGCCTATAAGGAAGCCATTGCCATCTGGCAGGAACGTAGCAGCAGCAACGAGGCATTTTGCCCTTCTTTAGCAGTCACGTGCAGCAATCTGGCAGCTTTGTACCGTGCCAGCTTCCGCTATCCTGAAGCAGAAGCGCTGTACCGTCAGGCACTACAACTGCGGCAGAGCATCAGGCAGTCCCATTCCGAGGATCTCAGCACTTGGGCAGCAGAGGCAGAAGCCAACATTAAATTGGGCAATGTGTTGCGGGATGATGGCCGAGATAATGAGGCAGAGCCCTACTATCTGGCAGCGATTGATATTCGCAAGGATTTGGAAGCCCAGGATGAGAAATATGGCCCGCAGTTGGCTATGGCCTATTACAATATGGCTGCCATGTACTATAACGACATGAACCGCAAACAGGATGCCAAGCGGTATTTTCACCTGACGCGCAACTGCGCCATGAAGTATTACAATAGCGATCGCGACTGCGCAGCCATGGTTATGCGTATACGCAATTTGCCGGATGAATGGTTTGAATAAGCAGCCCTAGATAAAGAGATTCATCTTTCCGCACGAACTGATACAAGGGCATGCCCTTTGCTTTTTCAAAAACAACATTAAGATTCGCAGAACGGTCTGCCATAGAATAGTGTGTACCCTTGTTTTATCGGAGAGCAGCAGCTCGAAGAGTCATTCATCTTGTCCCTCGATTGGTTCGGCTGGATTTGCTATTTCTCAGCAGTTTTTAGAATATTTTATCGTATGCTATTTTTTCGCCGCCCTGAAATACTATTGTTCCACATCTTGAAAATCCATTCTTTTCTAATACATGCTGCATCCGTCTGTTTTTGAAATCAGTATCGACACGGATGCTTTTTATATCTTTTGCAAGACACAGGTTTTCCACCAAAGATAGTGCTGTACTACTCAATCCTTTGCCTATAAACCTTTTGCTAAACGCCATACGATGAATAACAGCATAAGGCAATTCTGCGCTCCATTTTCCCTCTATCTTTTCATAGGCAGGTTCACCGGAAAAATCGATGCACATATATCCTGCTATCTCATTATCTACTGTAATTACATACCCTTTTTCAGCTTCTAAGTCATTTTGAATCGTAGATTCGTTTGGATAATCATCTGTCCATTGGGAAAAACCTTGTTCCTTTTGAAATTCTTTTGCAGCTTTAATGATGGCGTAGCATTTTTCTGAATCTTTTGGTTGTGCTAATTCAAGTAAACACATTTTATCTTCCTCCTAAAAAATTTTGTGATGCGAAGACTGCACTTTTCACATCTACACCTCTTCATAATATTTATTTTTCCACAGTGCTTATTTAATTTTGGGATTGACGAAATATACAAATGATGATATATTGTAGATAATTCCTTTATATTGGAATTGTAGTTAATATACCAAAAATCTTATATATTGTCAATAGGTATTAATATAATGGAAATACAAAAGCTAATTGCGGAAAACATAAAAGAATTAAGAGCATATAAGGGTCTTACTTTGGAAGAAGCAGCAAAAGCAACCGGCGTTTCAAGAAGCATGCTTGCCCAAATTGAAAAGGGTGACGTCAACCCAACCATCTCCGTTCTATGGAAAATTGCAAATGGTTACAAAGTTTCCTTTACATCCTTAATGGAAAACCGTGCGCGGGGCTCTTTCGTGATTCGCGAAAAGGATATTACACCACTTAAAGAAAATGAAGGAAAGTATATCAATTATCCTATTTTTCCATTTCAAGAGGACAAACTATTTGAGACTTATCGTATTCAAATTAAAGTCGGCGGTTTTTTAAATGCTCAACCACATCTAACCGGAACAGAAGAATATATAACCGTATTTTCAGGTCAAGTAGAAATTACTGCCGGAACAGATGCTTTTCTCCTGACAGTGGGAGATTCTATTCGCTTCATGGCTGATGTATCTCACTCTTATAAAAATGTAGGAAATGAAGATGTTTTCCTAAGCATGATTATCTATTACAACTAATATTTAGGCAAAATCCAAACGCAAAAATACCGAAGCAGAAGTCAACTGCTTCGGTATTTATTATTACGGAATAGGAAATTAACTGTCTGTTATATGTGTTTCTTTACCGCATATGCGCATCACAAAAGAGACGGTAATATTTCTATACCTTTCGCACTTTCCTGCATCTCGCTATTAAAGGAAATATGATAATTCTTTGCATATCCCTATTTCATATCTGTATAGAAGCGGTGATATGCCGCACACTTTTTACCTTATCTTGAATATGCTGTTTGAGGATTTCTTTCCGCTCCCCGTGTTCCTTTATGATTCTCTCTGCCCGATATGAACTGCTGGCAGGAATACATCATACGGTAATCTGCGACTCCCCAAAGGATATAACCTGCACATCTACAGCCAAACAGCGGCAAAGACTTTTCTGCCAGGTGAGAGAAGATTGCGGTATGAACTTTAGCTTTTTTGGCCGCTATGGCGATCCAGCCAATATACAAGTAGGCTTAATGGTACAGCAATTGCGAGAATCGGATAAAAATAGCTTATAGGAACATTTCCATATAATACACCGCCAAGAATTGGGCCCAAAGACATTCCCAAATCCAGCCCAATGTAATATGTACTATTTGCCAGCCCTCGCTTTCCCTTTCCGGCCAGCAAAATAGCTTTAGATTGGCAGACAGAGCACATAATTCCATAACCGCCGGCCATAAATGCTGCCGCTAAAAATAGGGAAATATTGTCTTTCATGACAGCCAACAGATAAATACTTATAATCGCGCTCATAGAGCCTGAAATCATAAAAAACGAAAAAGGTTTTTTATCAAAAAGATTTCGCAGAGATAAACGCAGCACCAACAATATCATCGCGTACAAGGGGAAAAAAGACTGACTGTAACATTTAATTTTTTAGCGGCAACATAACTTACCAAAAAGGACTGTGTAACGCAATACGGGATAGCGAATAACATAATGATAATTGCAACAGGCACTACTTTTTTCTCCACTATTTCCAGCCTTCTATGCGCATCAGTAGGCGGCCCTTGTTCGGGTAACATAGGCTCGCCCTTATCTCGGACAAATTGAATCATGAGTATGGTCAATGCTGCAAATATGGTCGCAGCGAGAAAAGCTGTTTTATAGCCCATTCTTTCATAGAGGCTTACACCAATTGCCGGCGCAATGGCCATACCGAGAGCGTTCATTGTGCCGTACATTGCCATTCCAGAGCTAATTTTCTCTTTTGGCAACAGATTCGACATCCATGTAGACATACAAACGGAGCAACAGGAGTAGCCGATTCCATTTATAATACGGGAAAAGATTACAAAAAGAGGTGTCCATGCAACCATATAACCAATACATGAAATCGCCATCAAACCTGCCCCCATGCAGGACAGCTTAAACTTACTTATTCTATCGGCTAAATGCCCCACCAAGGGACGGCAAAAAAGAGCGCAGATATTCATCAGCCCGCCGATTAAGCCCATCATCGCTGCACTCGCCCCTAAGCTTTCTGAAAAACCTGTAATAAGGGGCGTAACAAGCATTGGGCTTGACAAATAGAAAAAACTTGAAAGCAAAATTAGAATTATATCCTGGCTATATATTTTTGTTTCCATAATAAATCTCTCTAGCCTAAATATACAGCATGCTGTATATTTGTTTAAAAATTATTTTATATTATTTAGCGCATATGAAATAAGCGTATAAAATTGCTCTTGTTCTTCTTTCGACATTCCCTTTAACAATTGGTAGCCCGTATATGTACCATTTTGCTTAAGACATTCTACTATATGCATTCCCTTTTCTGTTAAACAGATAGTTTTATATCTCCCATCCTCTTCAGAAACAATTAAATTCAAAAACTGCTTTTCTTCTAATCTTTTTACAATGCCTCTTGCTGTTTGATGACGAATATGGAGATATTCTTTTAAATCAGAGATACTTCTATTCGGATTAGAGCTAAAAAAGGTTAAACTGTCCGCCTGTTCCGCTGTTATATTTAATTCCTTCAAATGTTTATTTCGATTTTTAATAATCTGGTTGGCCAAATTTAAAACCTGCCTGGCTAATTTATATTCCATATCTCTCATTTTTAATCTCCGCCATTCATACAGCATGCTGTATAATAATATTACTTCCATAATTTTTTGTCAAGGGGTAAACTGTCTTAAATCTCTTTCGTATGGAGTTTATCAAACACTATACCGCTGTTTCTATAATGCAATATCTGTATTTTTTAAAGATTGATGACCGTCAGTTGTATTCAATTTCCTACCGAGTACAGTTTTCCAGCCGCGCTCAATCGAGAATTCTTTTATATTGCGGATAGCAATCGAGACACAGGTATTGTCCGGCATGCACACGCAGATAGTTTTCCGCCGTTGTTTCGCCACAGCCAGCACAGCGGCAAGCCGGAAAAATGCGTGCCAGTTCCGGCAGAGGCGACAGAGCGGGTTTTACATCAAACATGTCGCGGTATGCGCTTTGCATCAGCCAGCGCAAGCGCTCCTCCCTGCTCTTTTCCGGCGTAGCGCGCAGCACCAGACGCAGAGATTGCCCTGTCTCACGCTGGTAAAAGGAAAAGGCCTGCTTTCCCCGCAGCCGAAGCAACAAGTTTCCCTTGCCCAGCGTACAGCCCAGCATCAGCTGTATGGCGTCGATGCCGCAAGCATCATTTTCAGCAATGCACACTACTTCCTCATCCACACAGGGCTGCTCCATAGCGAACAACTCCATAACATAACGGCTGGCCTGATATCCGATAGCCAGACCACCACAGGCATGTCCGTGAAAGTCTATGCAGGCCTGCCACAGCGCATCCGGTATAGAAAAAACAGCGTCCATATCCCTTTCCTCCTCTTTAATCAAGATAACTTTGACTACCCGAAACCTGGCTTTGTTTCTGGGCAAAATACTGACTAATACAGTAAAAAGCAATGATCAACAGCGCAATGCATAACCCTGGACTGATCAGCCAGTGGTAAGCGCCACGGGTAAAGCCGCCGCGACGGTAAGCCAGATAGATCATCCTGCCCCAGGTGACGGCAGTGGGATCTCCCATACCGAGAAAGCTAAGCGTGGCTTCCAGCATAATACAGCGAGCCACAGTCATCATATAACGGGACAGCACCAGTTCTTTCAGATTGGGCAAAATATGCCGTAGCATAATTTGTGTTTTAGAAATCCCCAGAATAAGCAGACACTCCACAAAAGGCGTCTGCTTAAGCTGCATGGTGCGCACCCGTACGGTACGGGCCGTTGCACACCAGCCCAACAGGGCAATAATCAGCACAATTTGTAGCGTTTGCGTGCCAACAAAGGCAGCAATCACAATGGCCATGGGCAGCATGGGTATCAGCAAAAAGATTTGAATGAGGCCATTGAGCAGCTCCCCTTTCCAGGCTGGCAGATAGCCGGCTGCCAGCCCTACTGCCGTACCGATGAAGAGGGAGACCACAGCGGAGACTACGCCAATCAGCAGAGTAGAGCGGGTCGCATAGATGAGCTCAGAAAAGATATCATACCCCAAATCATTGGTACCCAGCCAGTGCTCGGCGCAAGGCCCTAACCAAGCCGCATGCATTGCCTTGGCTCCGTAGGGCGCAATTGCCTGCGGAAACAGTGCGCACAGGCCAAAGCCAGCCAGGACAACAAGGCCAAAAAACAGCATACTTTTATTCTGCTTCGTGAATCCTGCACCTCACTTTCGGATCCAGCGCCACGCACAAAACATCTGTGAGCAGGTTGGCTACGACAACAACCACGGCGCTAACCAGCAAACAGCCTTGGAGAAGTGGATAATCGCGGCTGCGAATGGCCTGATCCAGCAGACTGCCCAGGCCGCGGATAGAAAATATGGTTTCAATGACGAGAGATCCGGAAAAAATAAAGCCCATATTCATTCCCACCATGGCGATAAAAGGCTGGCAAATATTTGGCAAAATATGATGCCAAACAATATAGGAGTCTGATAGGCCGCGGCTACGCGCGTACAACACATACTTTTCCTGCATCTGCTGCGCAACCGTATTACAGACTAACAAATATTTGGCCGGGACCGAGCCCAACACCAATGTGAGAACGGGCAGACACAGATGCCAGATACGGTCGCCCCAAGCTGGCAGCGTAGCCGCGGGCACAACAATGGAGTTCAGCGCGCCGGAGGGAAACCAGCCCAGATGAAAGGCAAACAGGGAGAGCAGCAGCAACCCCAGCAAAAAACCGGGAATTGCATCCACTGTGATTTGCAGCGTGCTTATCATACGCTCCATACCGCTGCCCTTGCGCATGCCTGCATAACAGCCCAGCACAAGCGCCAGGAGTGCAGATAGTAGCACTGCAGGCAGAGCAATTTGTAGCGTAGCAGGTACCCGCTGTGCAATCAACTGCTCAACCGGAGCGTTGTGATGATAGGAATAGCCCAAATCGCCCTGCAGAATACCACGCAGATAGCTGGCAAACTGCTCTGCCAGCGGACGATCTGCACCTGTCTTTTCCACATAATAAGCATATTCATTTTCACTGACCACATCCTCATCCATCCCCACCAGCATCAGTACGGTATCCCCCGGCAGCAGGCGCGGCAGGGCAAAGTTAAATACAAGGATAAACAGCAGACAAAAAAAGGAAATCAATAGCTTCTTTTTCATCCTTCAAACCACCATCTTCCTATACATGCGCTTGCTTCCGTACAGGCTACTCCGCCTGAAGGCTGAACCAGGTCTGGACATTCAATAGGCCAAAAGTGCCATCCTCTACAAAACCGCTATAGCGGCTGTTAAAGGCCTGGATATGGCTATCCCAAAACAGCGCAATGGCAGGCAGGGTATCCGCATAATATTGCTGGATTTCCGCAGCAACAAGCGCATATTCCTCCATGTTTGCCGCAGCGTCTGCCTGATCAAGCAGCGCCTTATAGTCTTCGTCATAGACCTGCCCATAGGACATGCTATTCTCCCCCCACAGGTAAAGAGCAGCCAGGCCCTGATTTTTGGCCATGCCAAAGGCAGTCAGCCCCGTAATCACAGCTGCATGTGCGTGCTGCTGCTCGGTCAATTCGCGGAAGGCGGCCACCTCCTGCACATCAATTTGTACGGCAATCCCCACTTCCGCCAAGTTATTCATCAGCAGCTCTGCATAACGGGCATGCACAGGCTTATCATCGCGCACCATAACCTCGACACACAGCGGCTGGCCTTGGTACTCCAGGTAGCCGTCATCATCGCTATCCGTACAGCCAGCCTCCTGCAAATAAGCGGCTGCCAGCTGCAAATCCCGCTCCAGGGTTTGGGTTTGCACATAACCATAAGTGCCGGGCGGAATGAAACCAGCTTCAGAGGCAAGCGCATAGGGCGAGCCAAATAGCTCGCGAAAACGCGCATAATCAATCGCACAAGCAAGGGCCTGGCGAATCTTTTCATTGTCAAAGGGCGATACTTGGTTATTAAAGATCAGCACAGCGCTATTTGCTGTGTTGCGAATCGGCAGCAGACTAATCTGCTCCGTACGCTGCAAATCTTCCAGCACAGCCGTACTCACGCCACTGGAATAACGGTAAACCATATCAATCTCACCGGATTTCAGCGCCATATACATGGTATCTTCATTATCGAACAAACGAAACAGCACATGCTCAACCATGGGCTGTCCATCCGGATAGGCATCATAAGCGTCAAAGGCCAGGACACCGGCATCGGCATCAAAGCGCACAAAACGATACGGGCCGCAGCCAATATTGGCCTCATCACTTGGCAAAGCACTATCATCCGTCACATCCTGATAAATATGTTTGGGCAGGATACGCAGAGTGGTCAAAGAGGCCAGATGACGCGGATTGGGCTCTGCCAACTCCAAAGCAATGGTACGCTCGTCTACCAGGCGAATATCTTCATAGCTGTCCGCATAGCCCCCACCATTCTGGCTGTCCAGATATTCCAGGGTAAACTGAATATCCGCCGCGCTTACCGGCTGCCCATCATGCCAGGTCATCCCCTCTCGTACAGTTAGTATCCAGGTGCGGCTATCCTCTGTAGAATAGGTGCAGAGCAGCGGATGATACACGCCATCCGCATCTACCCATACGGGAGCCAATTGGGAAAGCGTACCTGTGAGCACGTCAAAATTATACACACTGCGCTTGGCCGAGGAAATCTCCGCAGTAGTGCCAATAATAAAGGTATCGATACGGCCGGCCTCCGGCTGAGAGGCCTCCTGCCCACCACAAGCAGATAGGGCACAGCACATAACAAAGCATAGGCAGATAAAGACCAAGCAACGGCATTTTCTCATTTTTCTTCTCCTTCTTAAAGCGTTTTTTGCTCCAGCAATCCTTTTTTCAACTGATACACCCGTTTAGCTACAGAAGCCAGCAGTGCGTGGTCATGCGAAATCAGCAAAACAGCGACCCCAGATAGGCGGGACAGCTGCTGAAAAATTCTCACAATCTGCGCTTGCGCATGCATATCCAGCATTGAGGTAGCCTCGTCAGCAATCAAGAGCGCAGGTTGCACAGCCAGGCTGCGGGCAATCAGCACGCGCTGCACCTGTCCGCCGGATAAAGCGGCAGGCCGGCGGCTAGCCAAAGATACGGGCAAAAGCACACTCTCCAGCAGCTCCTCCATGCGCTGGTGCGCCTCCTGCTTACTAGCAACCAATTTATGAAACAGCAGGGGCTCGCAAATGGCTGCGCCTACGGTTTGCAGTGGATCCAGAGACGCATAAGGCTGCTGCGGAATGAGCTGAATACAGCGGCGAAAAATCGGATCAAAAGGCTTATCTGCTGAAAGCAGCAGCTGGTTCTGGAAGAAAACCATTCCGCGGTCTGGCCGCTGCGTACCGCACAGGATACGCGCCAATGTTGATTTGCCGCTACCGCTTTCTCCAATAATACCAACGATTTCTCCTGGGGCTATTTCCAGAGAAAGCGCCTCCAGTACGATTTTATCCCCATACCGCTTGCTCAACTGCTGCACGCTCAACATGGCCCCACCCCCCTTTCCCAATGAGAAAGCGCATGCGGTAAATCGCAGATCAGGGTATGCGTATACACACTGGCAGGATGCTGCAATACCTGTCGGGTCGGACCATATTCCTCCGCCTGCCCATCCCGTACTACCAAAATATGCTGGCAAGTGGCAGCCACGGAAATATCATGCGTAATCAGCAGCACCGCACTGTTGTGGAATAGACCATCCAACAAACGCAAAAAATGCTGCACATTGCCCTGGTCAATCCCCCGGGTGGGCTCATCCGCAATGACTACCCGCGGTTGTCCTGCACAGGCCATGGCCATGACTACCCTCTGCGCCATCCCGCCAGAAAGCTGAAAGGGATATGCGCGCAGAACAGCCTGTGGATCTGGAAAACCGACCGCAGTCAGCAGCCTCTGCAAGTGGATATCATAATGACGGCGCGCTATACCATTTCTGGACAGGCTCTCTTCCATCTGCCGGCGAATACGCAATGAGGGGTTGAGAAAGTCAGCGCCGCTCTGTGGAATAAATGCCAATTTTTTGCCCAGCAGTTGCCGCCGCTCTTTCTCAGGTAAGGCAAAAAGATCCTGGTCATCCACAACAATACTGCCGCGAGCATGACAGTTGCCGGGCAGCAAACCTAAAATGGCCATGGCAGTCATAGTTTTACCACAACCAGAGCGGCCTACCAGCGCCAAACGCTGTCCCGCTTCAACTGCAAAACTGAGGCCCTGTACGATAGGGACACGTTCACCCTCTTTCAACTGCGCCTCAATATACAATTCCCGCACAGATAAGCCCATAGCCAGTCCCTTTCTTAACGCTCCTGCAAATCCAGCAGCACGGTTTCAAAATAGGGCTGCAGCGCCTGCCGTATAACCTGCCGCTGCTGTAGCGCAGTCTCCAGCTGTGCAGCAGGCAGCTGCAAACGGGCAGCCTCCCCATAAACCCGTACCCGTAAATCAGAAAACCCCAGCCCATATAAAGCCTGCTCTGCCCTCTCAATGCGCTGTAGCAGGCTGGCGGTAATGGAACGCCCGCAGGGAATACGTGTAGCCAAACAAGCATAGGCTGGCTTATCCCAGGTAAACAGCCCCGCCTTCCGAGACAAAGCGCGAATTTGCTCCTTGCTTAACCCACACTCCCGCAAAGGTGAGCGTACCCCCAACTCGCGCAGAGCGCGAGTTCCCGGCCGCTCGGCCTCATTGTCCGAAGCGTTACTTCCATCAATCAGCAGTTCATAGCCATCTGCCCGCGCTTGCTGCTGCAGACGACTCAGTAAAGCGCGTTTGCAGTAATAACAGCGCTCCTCACTATTTTCTGCCACCTGCGGAATAGCCAAAATATCCACATCCAGCACCCTTAGTTCTACGCCCAGTTGCTTTGCTAGGCGCTGTGCATCATCCAGCTCAAATTGCGGCTGAAAGACGCTGCGCATAAAATAGGGTTGAATAGCAGCGCCGCACTGTATGCCGGCATATAGCAGATAGGCAGAATCCACGCCGCCGGAAAAAGCCAATGCCAAATGTGAATAAGCATCAAAAAACTGCTCTAAACTTTTCATAGCTCCTCATCCCACAATGAATATACACAAAAAAGCCATGAAGGAAGCGCTCCCTACGGGGAGCTGTTGCCTTCATGGCAAATCAAAATACAACCTATAAACATTTGAATCAGGCCGGCAAAGCCAGTCTATTTCATCCAAACTACAATGGCTTTCTTCATAAAGCCGCATTCCTTCCTGGAATACAGCTATTATAGCACAGGCCAGAGCGAAAAACAAGAGACATTAGCACAGCGCCCGGATTTGCTCTACCGCGCTGCCAATCAAACGGCTTAAGGACAAATCCGCAACACCCGCCACTATGTTGTCACAGTGGTTTACCGGAATCAGGATACGCTGCGCCGCGCTTTGCCCCACTGCCACCGCCATGGCTGGGGTGATTTCGCCGAGAAGCGCATCAGCAATGACAATGCCAACCGGTCCCACAATGATATCCGCCTTGCGGCAACCCACAAGCACGGCATTTTCACCCGTGGCCGCATAATCCGCACCAGCACCCAGCATCGCAGAAGTGGCAATGGTATTCGTACCGATGGCTGTCAGCTGACATTGCGGGAAAGCTGCTTTAATAGCGCTTACCAGCTGCCTGCCAATGCCGCCGCCCTGGCCATCCATAACCAGAATATGCATAAGTAAACCCCTTCCTCTTGCCAGTCAGACAAAAGCGTCCTTTTACTGCGCAGCATATTTGGCAGCCAGGGCTGCGCAATACATGATAATCTGCTGACAATTCTTTTTACGCGGGCGGCCCTCAAAATCATCAAAACTACTGGTCATCTCCTGGCAGATGAGCGTGCCGTATTCCGCCTCAATTTCGTGTATCATATCGGCAAAGATTGGATAGACGTCATTACGCAGCTCCTTTACCCTGTCCTTCATTTCCGGCAGAGCCAAGGGGTCGCGCCGGCCCTTGAGCATGCCCAACGCCATAACTGCGCCGGTAATGGCGCCGCAGATATTTTTGGTTTGACCGATTCCGCCGCCAAAGCCGGAAGCCATGGCAATGGATTCGTCCGGCAGGCCTGTATCATGCATCTCCATAAAGCTGCGCATAACACACTCGCTGCAATTCATTCCCTCGCGGAAGCATGCCTTACTTAACGTACGCGCCTGTTCCATCAAAGCTTCGATATCCTGCGCTTCCTTTGTTTCTACTTGTTTAATTTCTTCCATGAGATATCCCTCCAACTTCGCACAAGCGCCCGTACACAGCGTAGCCTGTGCCTTTATTCCATACGGTATAAAGCTCGTACCAACGACTTTATTCAGTATAAGACAAATTTCCGATAAATACAAGTTGAAACAGGCAAAATCCCGCGATAAACCGACAATTTGCGCCTCCTGCCTAGATTTTCCAACCGCGGACTCCAACCGCAAAGGCAGCAAAAACTTGCGGAGCATAGCTACATATGCTAAGATAACATCAATACAGCATACAGGAGTGGGATATGGACATACATATCATCTGCATTGGCAAACTCAAGGAAGAATACTGGCGTGCAGCTATCTCAGAATATAGCAAGCGCTTATCCCGCTTTTGTCGATTGCATATACATGAGCTAAAAGAGGAGCGATTGGCGGAAAACGCTTCTGCAGCGGAGGAACAAGCCGTGCGGGAAGCTGAAGGTCGGGCTATTTTGCGTACGCTAAAAGACAACAGTTATACGGTCGCCTTGGCCATACAGGGACGTGCGCTTTCCTCAGAGCAGTTAGCCGAGCATTTACAGCAGCTGACTATTGACGGACGCAGCGACATCAGCTTCATCATCGGCGGCTCGCTGGGGCTTTCTCCAGCAGTATTGCAACGTGCGGATTTACAACTCTCCTTTTCCGCCATGACCTTTCCGCATCAGATGATGCGCGTCATTTTGCTGGAGCAGATTTACCGCAGCTTTAAAATAAATCACCATGAACCCTATCATAAATAGCCAATTAGGCCCCACATACAGGAAAAACACAACAAGACCAAGGCAAGTTTTCCCTACCCCTACGATGTTGATTGCGCACGTCAGGAGGGAAAAGCATCTTTGCGTATTAGAATGGAGAATATTTATAGCACAACCATGAATACCAGCCGTTGTGCGCAACCGTTTTGCAAGCCTTCCACGGATACCCTTACATAAAAACAGACCTGTTTTTCACAAAGGAAAACACAGGTCTGTTTTCTGTTAAACAACAGATTGATTTGCAGGCTGAGACAAGCAGACGCAGAGAAAAGGCGAGCTGCCTACCGGCTAGTATAGAGAGCCTTATACTATATGTAAAGGAATATATTCCAATCGTGCATTTCTCTACGATAATGCACGCTGCCACAACCTTCTTCTTTACGAGAGGCTTTTCCATACCCTTGGTTCTTCTTTATCCCATAATCATTCATGCTTTTCCGGTCTTGTATCTTCCGTCCAGGTTCCCGGGTTGCTGTCATCGGGAATCAAACCGGACAAAATCTGCTCATAGTGTTGTACTTTTTCGTCCATATAAGCTGCCGTTGCTTTTGCTTCTTCTATACGCTTATACGCCTGCTCCCGTTGTCGGAGAATGATTTGATACCTTGCGTAAAGTGTTTCTCTGGACTCCGGCAAGCGGCATAAATTGCAGTATTCTTTTATAACCTCAATAGATGCGCCGCAACCTTTCAAACAGGCAATCCCCTGCATCCAGTTGACGGATTCCTCGTTAAAAATGCGGTGATTGCTCTTGTCACGCTGGCAAGGCAAAAGGTTGATATCCGTATAATATCGGATTGTGTGCTCTGTCGCATTGAACATTTCGGCAAATTGTTTCAATGTGTAAAGCATAGTTCCCCCCTAAAAACTTCTCAAAAAAGTATTGACTTCGAGTTACTCGAACTTGCTATGCTTATCTTAACATAAACGGCACTCCTGCTCAAGTGCCTGAATATGAACCAATGGAGGAATAATGATGAACACAATTACTTTGAACAATGACATTCAAATGCACCTGCTCGGCTTTGGTACATTCCTAATGGGCGGCGCAGAATGTGAGGAAAGCGTTTTGACCGCGCTCCGCAGCGGCTACCGTATGATTGACACGGCGGAAGCGTATGGAAATGAAGAAGCGGTGGGGAATGCGATTGTGAAAAGCGGTATTCCCCGTGAAGAATTGTTTCTTGTCACGAAAGTAAATTTCCGTTCCTATGAGAATACCCGCGAAACCGTGGAAACGTCACTGGAAAAACTGAAAACCAGCTACCTCGATTTGGTGTTGCTTCACTGGCCTTTCGGAAACTACTATGCCGCGTGGCGAGAGTTGGAAAAGCTGTATCAGAAGAGAAAGATTCGGGCTATTGGCGTTTCTAACTTTACCCCGGATCGCTTGATTGATTTAATTGCGTTTAATCGGGTTACGCCTTCCGTCAACCAGATTGAAACCCATTTGCTCTGCCAGCGCCGCGCAGAACATGAATGGCTGGAAAAATACCATGTCCAGCATATGGCCTATGCCCCGCTGGGACAGGGACGGAAGAAGGAAATGTTTGAAAGTCCTGTTCTGGTAGAAATTGCAAAGGCACATGGAAAAACAGCCGCCCAAGTTGCGCTGCGGTTCCTTATGCAGAGCGGCGTGGTTGTTATCCCAAAGTCCGTCCATGAGAGGCGAATCAAAGAGAACTTTGATGTGTTCGATTTTGAACTTACAGCAGACGAAGTGGCTCAGCTTGTGAAAATGGACACAGCGACGCCTATGATTGGTAACCCAGAAAATCCCGCTATGGTTGAAGCGGCCATGAAATGGTAAGAGAAAATGCGCGATGAAAAGTATTTTAGTACTGGGCGCTACCGGCACAGCTGGCAGCGCTATTGCAGAGAAAAGAAATTCAAGTACAGACCAATCATGTCACCCTGTCCGCCCGTGATGAGGGGCTATTTTCTGATAGTCCTAGCACAACTGCGCGCAATCGACAAGCCGCTTTATCCTCCAGGATGGCACGGTGGGCCAGGGCTACCTGTTCGACGAGGAATGGCGCTAAGACTAAGGCGGCTCATAAGAAAAAGAAAAAGAAAGTCAACGACTACAGCACAAGGCTCCCCTACTACGGGGAGAGGCCCCTGCCAGTGCCCTAATCCCGGAGATATAAGCCTTTTTCGAGAGTGAGCAAGGGTAACGGGAGTTTGCTAAGTGGAAAGTACAACTGGAAAAGGAGAAACCGGACGAACACAAAAGGCGGGAGCATCTGCAACGATGCTCCCGCCTTGTTGTATGGAAGAGAACATGTTAAAATTTCAAAATATCATACAACCAATTTGCTTAAAATCGTACTTATTTTAGTGAAAGCGGCTTTCATAATAGCAGGCAAAGGAGGGATAACTTTGGATGATAAGGCACTCATTGATTTATATTGGGCAAGGGATGAAGAAGCCATCAAAGAAACTACTAAAAAATACGGGAGACTATGTTCTTACATTGCGAATAATATTCTCAAAAATATTGAGGATTGCGAAGAATGTTTGAACGACACCTACTTTGCTGTCTGGAATGCGATTCCTATCCAACGCCCCCATAGGTTTTCTATTTTTATTAGTAGAATTACAAGAAATCTGGCGCTTAAAAAATGGGAATACCTTTCTGCCGCAAAACGTAATCCCTCCGCAGTTCTATCTTTGGATGAATTGGGGGATTGTGTATCTGGCACATTTAGCGTTGAGAGTGAGATTGAAAATAAACGCATCGAAGGTACAATTGCCACTTTCCTTTGGGAGCAAGGATACGAAAAAAGGAATATTTTTGTCCGGCGATACTGGTACTTCGATTCGATTGAAGCCATCTGCAAAAGTACGGGGTTCAGTCAGAGCAAAGTAAAATCCATCCTGTATGAAATGAGATTGAAATTGCGAAAATGCTTAGAAAGCGGAGGAATTGAAGTATGAAAAAGGAACAACTCTCCAAACACATTGGAAATATAGATGATCGGCTTGTCCAGCAGGCGGAGCACATTCCCAATTATGCCCGACTGCACCGCCAAAAAGTGTTCAAACGCTTTTCGGCCATAGCGGCAGCCATTGCTTTAATGGTATGCAGTTTTACTGTGGGCACCGTGGCCTTTGCGAAAGAGACAGTGGTGGAAGTCCCCGCCGAACAAGAAACTATTGAAATCGAAGAAATCGGACTTACGCTGCTCCTACCGGATAGCTGGAAAGGCAAGTATGCTTTTGAACAGGTCAACGATTTTAAGGAGTACCATGTTTATAATCCTGCCATTCGTGAAGCAATGGGGGGCAACAGTGAAACACTTTTAAGCGGCGGGATGCTATTTTATATAAAGTTATGGGATGAGCAACTCACAAAAGAGCAGGTGGATGCCGGGGGAGAATGGAGTTTTGCCAGATGTGAATATATCATGACCACCAAAAATGGAACGTATTTACTTTATTATGCCAGCGATGTGCAATTTACCCCGGAAACAATGACAGAATACCGACAAATGGCATCTGAGATCAGCGACATTCGGTTTGCAGTTGGCAATGTTCTCGAGTGACTGTAAGCTGGCCTATCCAATGAGGTATGTTAAATGTGATACAAACAACAGCCTTGCCTGTCAGGCTAAATGCGAAAACACAGGTCGCCTCGTTAATACCGGTCATTTCGCGGCCGGCGATGAGCAGATGCAGTTTTCTTGCCAAGATTTCTTCATATCCTTTTTACAGCCGCTAGTCGAGCGTAGCTGCTGCTTTATGTAAATGTATTTTAGGGCGAAAGAATACCAAAAAACAGGGCGCGGGAAACAATCCTCGCCCTTACTTATTATAAAATGTTTTCGATAGAAATGATAAATCCGAACACATTACCCACCTGGACAATGCAGTTCGGATTATCATTAGACGGCAACAGTTGATAATATTGATACGGTTTCACAGAGTTTCATTTGGTTTCACTCAAAAATAAAACCATAGCCGAGGAGATGAAACCATACTTATCCGTTGTCAAACCGGAAATTTTAGAAAAGCATAAGGGGCATTATCGCCCCTTGTGCTTTTCCTTTCGTTTCTGTTGCTTCAAGTCAAATAGACGTTGTTTTTCTGCCTCGCGCTGCTGCTTGCTGATTGTCTTTCTGAGCAGCTTATTTTCTTCGCGTTGTAGTTGCAATGCCTGCTGTGACTTTGTTCCGATACGGAAAAGAGAATCTTGCTTTCTGGCTTCTCTCTGTATCCGTTTCGGATTTGTCACTTCCTTTTTGACCGTTACATCAACAGGTGGACTAAATTTGAGCTTGCCGTAGTTTTTTAAAACGAACGCCCAGACCTCGTAGTCTTTTGGTTCTGCGCCGAATGTAACTTTGCATACAGACAGCTTTCCGTTCTCTGTACGCTCAAATACACCGACCCAAAATGCGCCTTCAAAATACACAGTAAGCTTTCCGATGTTTTTGTCCATAACGAAACCCTCCTGAAAAAATTTGCAGGAATGGACAACCCGGAGGGGCAGGTTACTTACCTGAACGGCTGTTCAGACGGCCGGGCTACCTACCGGCTCTAACGCACATGAGTGCGCATTGCGTTTTTATCCTGTTCTATAAACGCATTTCTGCGCTATATACGATTTTGCATAATTTCGATTTGTCGTACTGATCATATCAGATTATTATGTTAATTTCAAATAAAACAAGCACGATGGTTTTGATACGAAACCATCGTGCTGTTCTGGTCGGAGCGACTAGACTCGAACTAGCGGCCTCTACCACCCCAAGGTAGCGCTCTAGCCAAACTGAGCTACGCCCCGATATAAGCCCCTAAGCTAGGGGCAATATTTATTATACCATGCAACGGGCACTTGTCAAGCAAAAAATGGCCGCTTTCCCGCGAAAACCTATGCCTCTACATTAACCAAGGTATCTGCATCCAGCTCAAAGGCAGTGTGCAGAGCGCGTACCGCTTTTTTCGTTTCCAACTCGTCGACAATGCAGCTGATTTTAATTTCACTGGTAGAAATCAGCAGAATATTAATATTGTTTTTACTTAAAACTTGGAATACCTTAGCCGCCACACCCGGTCGGCTAATCATACCCGCGCCAACCACGGAGACCTTAGCAACCGTATCATCCAATGCATAGCTTTCTGCCGGCATATTCTCCACCACATCAGACAGCACAGCCTCAATTTTTTTACGGTCACTGCGTACAGCAGTAAAAGACATATCCTGCTTGGAATCACGCGTACCGCTTTGCACAATCATATCTACATTAATTCCCGAACGTGCCAGCTTATTAAAAATTTCACTGGCGGCACCAGGAATATCCGGCACGCCGAAAATGCTCGCCTTTACAACATTGGTGTCATGCGCAACACCGCAGACGACCATTTCCTTTTCCATATCCTTGTTCATTGTTGCGACCTCCTTAACAATGGTACCCTCATTATAGTTAAAGCTGGAACGTACGTGCAATGTCAGATTATACTGCTTCGCCAGCTCTACAGAGCGGGGCTGCAAAACAACTGCGCCCATCGCCGCCATCTCCAGCATCTCGTCATAGGAAATTTCCGGCATTTTCCAGGCTGATTTGACAATTCGTGGATCAGCAGTATAAACGCCGTCCACATCCGTGAATATCTCACAGACATCCGCTTTCAGCGCAATCGCCATGGCAACCGCAGATGTATCAGAGCCGCCGCGTCCCAAAGTGGTAATATCTCCGTCCTGGCTGATCCCCTGGAAACCGGCCACCACTACAATATTGCCATGGCCAATTTCCCGCAAAACACGGCTAGGCTCAATGTACTGGATGCGCGAGCGAGAATATACGCCGTCCGTATGATAGCCAGCCTGCCAGCCGGTCAGAGAGGCCACCGAATACCCCATCTCCATCAAGGCCATGGCCAGTAGGGAAATCGACTGCTGCTCACCGGTGGAAAGCAGCATATCCATTTCTCGAGCCGATGGATTGGAGGTGATTTGCGAAGCTAAAGCAATCAGGTCATCCGTTGTATCCCCCATGGCCGAAACAACCACGACCACCTGATTTCCCGCATCGTAGGTTTCACCCACACGCTTTGCCACGCGAAAAATACGCTCCGCATTGGCTACAGAGCTGCCGCCAAATTTTTGCACAATAATAGCCATTAATATCCTCCTCAAGGAAGCGCTGCTGCCGCGCGCTCCAAATCAAAAATTATAGTATAGAATATGCGCTCCCCACGGCAAACGCCTATTGTACATCCTGCTCTACGCGGATATAATTGCTGATTTCACGCACAAAGGGCAATTCGTTGATTTGCTTAAGTACCATTTTGAAATTGGCAAATTTTGCGGGGTGGGTAATCATAACAATTTCGGCACCATTATCCGCCAGACTACGGCGCTGCATAATGGTATCCATACTGATATCATTGTCAGCCAGAATCTGCGCCAGGCTGGCAAAAACGCCAATAGCGTCATCGACCTGCATACGCAGATAGTATTTGCTCACCGTCTCGCCAATGGGCAATACAGATAAGCTCTTATGGCAGGTGCACCCATAACGAGCCTTACAGTTATGCGCAATATTGCGGGCAGCAGCGATGATATCGCCCACGACAGCGCTGCCGGTAGGCAGACTGCCAGCACCACGACCATAGAACATGGCGTTTTCCAGCGCATCGCCATTGACGAAAACTGCATTATAAGAATCACGTACCGAGGCCAATGGATGGGTAATGGGCAGCAGAACCGGATGCACACGCACATCAATGGCCTGGCCGTCACAGCGGGCAACACCCAACATCTTAATCACATAACCATTTTCTTTGGCATACTGTATATCATGCGTACTGATTTTGGTAATGCCCTGGCATTCTACCATGTCAAAGGTAACGCGGCTGTTAAAGGCAATGGAGGATAAAATGGCCATTTTCCGGCCCGCATCCTTGCCTTCCACATCGGAGGTGGGATCCGCCTCCGCATACCCCAAATCCTGAGCCTGTTTGAGTGCATCGGCAAAATCAGCGCCGGTTTCACTCATTTTAGTAAGAATATAATTGGTAGTGCCATTAACAATACCAATAATCTCATTAAAATTATTGCCGGCCAGATTTTCTTTCAACGCCTGGATAATTGGTATACCGCCGCCTACAGAAGCCTCAAAGAACAAATCGGTCTGATGCTCTGCCGCAATAGCCAGCAGCTCGACGCCATGCGTTGCCATAAGATACTTGGTAGCGGTTACCGCACTGTTACCTGCCTTCAACGCAGTGGATATAATATCCCTGGACACAGTAGTGCCGACAATCAGATCCACCACAAT
>CALXSV010000108.1 GCA_944391235.1 uncultured Clostridia bacterium
AAAAGTACAATGCGCTGATCCAAAGTAACGGTGGCGAGATTCTCAAAAGTGAGCCGTGGGGCAAACGTCATCTGGCTTATGAGATCGAAAAGCTGCGCGAAGGCTACTATGTTTTGCTGACAATCAAAGCTCCGGCTGAATTGCCCGCAGAACTCGAGCGTAACTTTAAGATTGCGGATGAGATTATGCGTTACCTTGTTATCAGAGTTGGCGAATAATTTAGGAGGATATTATGCTGAATCGTATTATTTTGATAGGCAGATTAACCCGCGATCCGGAATTGCGTTTTACCAATAGCGGTATCGCTGTTGCCTCCTTTACGCTGGCTGTTGACAGAAAGTATAAGAATGCCGCCGGTGAAAAAGAGACCGATTTTATCGATATCGTAGCCTGGCGTCAACTGGGTGAGACCTGTGCGAATTATCTGTCCAAGGGCAGATTGGCAGCGGTTGAAGGCTCTCTGCAAATTCGTAGCTATGAAACAAAGGATGGGCAGAAGCGCAAAGCTGCTGAAGTCATTGCGGATTCTGTGCAGTTCCTTTCGCCCAGAGAGGGGGGTAACGCCCCGAGCAGCGGTATGAACAGTGGCTATCAAGCTCCTATGCCAGAGGCGTCTCCATTTGGAGCTGGCTCGGATATGCTGGGGGATGAGGATTTGCCCTTCTAAATCTATATCGCTCATTGCTTCGTTATTTTCATTTTTGAATGGAGGATATATAATGGCTGAAGAAAGAAACGGCCGTCCAGATAGAGGCGATCGCGACTTCTCCCGCGGCAGAAATCGTCGTGGACGTCGTCGTGTTTGCGCTTTTTGCGTGGACAAAGTTGATTATATCGACTATAAAGATGCCGCTAAGCTGCGTAAATATATCACCGAACGTGGTAAAATCCTGCCCCGCCGTATTTCCGGCAACTGCGCCAAACATCAGCGTAGTCTTACCGAGGCAATCAAACGCGCTCGTATCGTAGCTTTGCTGCCATATACCAACGACTAATACCTGCCTCTGTACGTACAGATGCATAACAACAAAACACACACACTTTAAAGGGGATTGTTGCCTATAGGCACAATCCCCTTTCTCTTTGCCCTATGTTAGAGAAGTGTGTTGCGGATAGATAACAATTAAACTCTGCGCATATGCGCAGAGTTTAATGCATCCATTGATAAATTGTCATTCATTCGGAAACTGTATCTGCTGCCGTACTTCCTCTGTTGCAAATATCCGCCATTTGTCATTCATATAAATCTCAATCGTGCCTTCGGTTGCACCGTATTGATATCCATATCCTGTTCCAAAGTTCGATTGGTCGTTGACAGTAGGCTTTTCACTTCCATTCACCTCAGAAGTGATTTCTCCATCCATAACACCACACCTGCCATCAACTGTACTTTCATAACCCGTATCAAGATAAACAACACCATTGACCATAACCATAGGAATTAAATCCCAAGTGTTCTCATTCGTTTCAGTCCCAATATCTGCTTCATCTGTATCCCCAAACGAACATGCGGCCACACTTAACGCACAGATAAGTAAGAAAAGACATGCCAGGTATTTTTTTATAACAATACCCCCTTTTTTATCATTTTGGTGTCTATTTATATAGACGTAAAAACTAGCAAAAGGTTCCTACTGTTTGCTCTTTTTTAAGCTGCAGTCCTTTGCTCAAAAAAGGAGCATAGCCCTATCCTGTTGGATAGGGCGAGTTTGGCTGTTGAAAAATTCTTTCACTGCATAAGACATTCTTTTGCCATCTTACTGCTTTTGATGTATAATATATAAAGTAGAAAATACTAGAGAAATTTACCCGGGAGGGCGTTTATATGAAGAATATGGCGGCTGTTATCTTGGCAGCAGGCAAGGGCACAAGAATGAACAGCGATTTACCAAAGGTTTTGCATAAGGTAGCCGGGCAGCCCATGCTGAAAACCGTATGCGACACTGCTGCCGGTGCTGCGGATGCAGGAATTTGCATTGTGATTGGCGCTGGTGCGGAGCAAGTACGTAAAACCATGGGCGATACTTATATGTACGCGCTACAGGCTGAGCAGCTAGGAACCGGCCATGCGCTTATGCAGGCCTTGCCCGCCTTAAATCCCTTGCCGGAGACATTGATGGTTCTGTGCGGGGATACCCCTCTGTTAACCGAGGAAACCTTGCTGTCATTGAAGGACTATTTTATCCGCAGTGGAGCGGCCTGCACGGTAATGTCTGCCATGCTGCCTACAGCAGGCAGTTACGGACGTATTGTACGGGATGGCTATGGGAAGCTGGAGGGTATTGTGGAAGCACGGGATGCAACGCCTGAGCAGCTGCTGATTCGCGAGGTAAACAGTGGTGTGTACTGTTTTCGTAGCGCAGCTTTAAAAGAGGCCTTAGCTGCCATTCAACCCAACAATGCGCAGGGCGAATATTATCTGACCGATGCGCTGGAGATTATTCGTAAAAACGGGGGTCTGGTAAATGCCTATATCTGCCGCAATGCAGATGAAATCAGTGGCGTAAATGATCGTGTGCAGCTGGCAGAGGCGGATGCAGTCTTGCGTAAACGTATAAACAGCCGCTTGCTCAAATCCGGTGTTACCATGATCGATCCCGCTGCCGTTTATGTGGATGCAGGCGTGGAAATTGGCCATGATACCATACTGGAGCCGCAGGTATTCATCCACGGCAATACGAAAATTGGTGCTGGCTGCCATATTGGTCCTTGTGTAAAGCTTGACGATAGTAGCATTGTCGATGGCTGTGAAATAGGGCCGTTTGCCTATCTGCTTCCCGGTACGCAACTTGGCACCATGGTAACGGC
>CALXSV010000109.1 GCA_944391235.1 uncultured Clostridia bacterium
AATGGGCCAACAAGGTGCGCGAGGGCAGAACCAGAGATATCAACTTCTGCATTGGCTGTAATGAGTGCCTGCATACCGGCTTTGTCGGTATCAACCGTACCTGCGCCATCAATCCCACCAGCGGCCGTGAATACGATTATCCGGAAAAAACCGCCAGCCAGCCAAAACGGATTTTGGTGGTCGGCGGCGGCGTAGGTGGCATCAATGCCGCTATGCAGGGCGATAAGATGGGCCATGATGTTACCCTGTGGGAAAAAACCGGCAAGTTGGGCGGCCTGTTGCTGCCAGCCGGCGCGCCTGCCTTTAAGCATGATATGAAAGTCTATCTGGATAATCTGGTGCACCGTTTGGATCAGAGCGGCGTTAAGGTGGTGCTTAACAAGGAGGCCAAGGCGGATGAAATCATTGCCGGCAACTGGGACGCCGTAATCGTGGCGACTGGCTCCAGTCCGATTGTCCCACCTATTCCCGGTATTGAAGGGAAAAATGTCGTAACCGCCAATGATGCTTTGACTGCCTTGGTTCCGCTCAAGGGCAAGGTCGTGGTGATTGGCGGCGGCCTGGTGGGCTGCGAGGCGGCTGTGCACATCAGTCAGACTGCAGAGCAGGTCTACTGTGTGGAAATGGCTGCGGATATTCTTTCTACCGCTGATCATATGTTTAACAATGACCAAAGTATTCGCAATCTGCTGGCTAAAAGCGGTACCATTGTTCACTGCAACACCACGGTTATTTCCATTGATGAACAGGGCGTGACCTGCCAGAAGAAGGATGGCGAGCAATTCCGCATTGATTGTGATACGGTTGTTACAGCCATTGGCTTCCGTCCCAACAATCAGATGGAGGGCGAGCTGTGGGGCAAGGTCAAGGTGGTGCGCACCATTGGCGACGCTGTAGCGCCGCGCAAGGTAATTAACGCAGTCAACGAGGGCTTCCATTATGTATATGCCCTGTAAAGCGTAAACCTGTCCGGCACCGCAGCAGGAGAATCTTTGTCGCTTATAGAAGGTTTGAACAATTTTCTGTAAGCAGAAAGAAAGGCGGAAATACAAAATGGGTAAAACGGCCATTATTACTGGCGGCAGCCGCGGCATTGGCAGAGCCATTGCCCTGCGGCTGGCCGGACTGGGCTACGACATTGTCGTGGATTTTGAAAAGGATTCCAGCATTCCTAAGGCTGCGGAAGTATGCAGGGAAGCGGAGCGTATGGGCGTAAAGGCCATTTCTGTACAGTCAGATGTCGGTACGCTGGCTGGCTGCGAAAAGATTTTCAGCGAAGCCTACCAGGCTTTTGGTGAGCATGTGGAGGTACTGGTTAACAATGCCGGTATTGTGCTGCCCATTGACTGGATTGACGCTACGCCTGCGCAGATGGAGCGCGTGGTGGCCGTCAATTTGATGGGACAAGTGCGCTGCTGTTACTTGGCGCTGCCCACCATGATTAAGCAGGGTGGCGGTTGCATTATCAATGTGGCTTCTGTGGCTGGCTTGCAGGCCTTTCCTCATCAGGTCTGCTATACCACGGTTAAGCACGGACTGATTGGCCTAACTCGTGAGCTGGCCATGGAATATGCTGCTCATAAAATCCGGGTGAATGTTATTTGTCCGGGTGCAACTTGGACGGATATGGTAAGCGATCTGGTTGACCATGACTATAGCCGGGGTTCCCACGTACCCCTGGGCCGTTATGGATCCGCAGAGGAGATGGCAGATGCTGCCGAGTACTTGGTTAAAAGCGCTTATACTACGGGATCTGCGATTTCGCCCAACGGCGGCTTAATCACATATTAAGCAGTTGCGTGATGCAGGCTCTTGCGCTTACTTAGTAGCTGTAACGGAATCCCTGTTGTTGGAAAAAGGTTCTGATTTGAAAAGGTTATCATTTCCTTGCTTATGCAATGTAATCCCTCTTTACTCTTGAAAAGAGAGAGCCGCTGTATTGTACAGCGGCTCTCTCTTTTCAATAAAAAATATAAAAATAAAAATATAATAAAGACTATATAAGTTTGGGGGCAAATCAGGAAAAAGCTTTGTCTCCGCTATTGATTTGCTCTGCCAACTCCAGCACCCACAGCGAAACCATCAGCCTACGGCATAGTTTGGGGTCGGATAGATCACAGTGGCAGATATCATTAATTTTATTCAGTCTGTATAGCATGGTATTGCGGTGTATGCACAGGGTTTGAGCAGCCAGATGGCTGTTGCACATGCAGTTTAAATATACGCTTAAGGATTGATAATAGGTAGTATTGTACTCTTTGTCATAATCCATCAGCATCTGCCAAATGCTGTGCGTGCAGGTGGGCTTCTTTAGGAAGCGTAGGGACTGGTTGAGAATAATTTTCTCCTGCACGTCATCAAAGACGCTCAGCATGGAATCGTTTAAATAGCCAACATCATAGGCGGCCTTGGCCCGGTACACATAAAAGCGGATGTCCTCTACATTGTTAAAGATATGACTGATGCTGGCCCTTAGGTGCAGCTTCTCCAGAATATTATTTAACTGCACACATAAATCGCGGTAGCCCTCCCAGCCTTTGATACCATTGATGAGAAAATAACGGTAGCCATCTTGAAAATGAGATATCAAAATGGGATTGGTGGGCCGTAGCAGGGCAATCAGATATTCAATGGTATATTCGTCCGGGTAGGTGGGTGACATGGCGAGGATAGCAAAATTACCGTGCAAATGGATGCCGGATAATTCCTCCCATTCCTGGAGCTCTTCAGCGGAGAGCTGCTGCCCGGCAAAGAGGATGCTGACAAAATTGGCTTGAACCGAGCTGTTGGTAAAGCGCTCGTCGCTACTGTTTTGAATGACCAGCGCGCAGGCCTTGCATAAAAAACGCATAATCTCTTTGTCCGCATCTGTGGGAAAGCTTTTGTCCGTATATAGGATGGAGATAAAGGATTGCACGGAATCGTGAACCACCACATTGCCAACCAGGCGTGGATATTGCAAATCTGTATTTTCGTATAATACTGTTATGCCATCGCCAGACAGAGCCTTCTGGCGGAATTGATTGCGGTGGCCGCTGATGATCAGCGGGATAGGGGTGTAGCCGTGCTCAATCTGCTCATCCCAGTAGATGTCGTCACCAATTTTTTCATTGGGCTGCACTGCCAGAACCTTATAGGCGGGGTCGGTAATGATAATCGGCCGCTGTATTGCCTCGTAGGCAACATTTACAACCTCCTGCAAATCGCCGCTGGAAACAGCATCCAGCGTGTTGGAATAAAAGGACTGTTTTTCTTCGTTGGTCACATAAGCACCTCCTTTGTATTCTGGGATATACAAGCTCCTATCGTAGTTTGTGGCAAGGGGCAAAATAAATATACAGTTGTCTTTCTAACAAAATACACAGGCAACCGATTTCCAGAAGCCTGTGTAATTGCGCGTAGCGCAGCACTGTTTCTTCTTAATTCTTATTCTAGCAGAATATATAGTCTTTTTCAAGTGATTGTAAATTTATACTGTATATTCTGTGCTGTAACTATTATGTGTGAGATTTTTTTATTCACGGGGTGGCTGCTTGTGGTGTTCCCCAGCCGGGGTATTCCTTTTCCGACGGTCATTTTGTTTTTAAGCTGCTGTCTATCGATGACACCTAAATGACCGCCCGTCCCGTATATCCATAAAGTCTGAAATCTGCCCGGAAAACCGCCTATTTCCACGCTCTCGGAATTGTGGTAGAATGAAAGAAAACGAACGAAAAAATCGTTATTTACGGAGGGATATAATGCTTGAAAATACGCCATCTCAATCAACTATGACTGAATTGCTCGGACAATCTTTGTTTGAAGTTTGGCAAGCGTTATGTTCGACTATTGATGAAAAATATGAAATGGAAAGAGTATGGAATACTGGTGGTAAGAATTGGTCTTACGAGTATAAATATCGGAGAGGCGGCAAAACACTTTGTTCACTATACGCAAAAAATAATTGCATTGGTTTCATGATTATCTTTGGAAAAGATGAGAGAATAAAATTTGAAGATATAAGAGGTACTCTTTCTAATGCCGTCTGTAGGCAATATGATGAAGCAAAAATCTATCATGATGGAAAATGGGTAATGTTTGAACCGACCAATACTGCTGAATTTAATGATTACATGAAACTGTTGGCTATTAAAAGAAAACCGAATCGGAAATAAAAATTATAATTTGGAGTGGTGAACTATGAAACTATTTGATTGGGGTGGCAGAGAATAAAGACATACTTCTTTGTGAAACGGCTATAAAATTTAAGGAGAACAAGGAAGTATGAACAAAATAAATTTAAGACCAATTATTACCGTTGAAGACAAGAACACATTCGTAAGTGAAATACAAGAAGCTTTTCAAAATTCTTATATATCAGAGTTTGGCCAATTTGAAAAAACAATTCTTCCTACGGAAGATATAGAAGAATCTTTTAACATGAAAGGCTCTGAAGCTTATATTGCAGAAATTGACGGAGAAAGGGTTGGCGGAACAATCATCGTTATAGATGATAAGACCGGATACAATTCACTTCATCTTTTATATGTGAAATCAGGCGCACAAAACGCTGGAAACGGATTTAAGATATGGAAAGCGATTGAAGAATTACATCCTGAAACAAGGATTTGGGAGACGCATACCCCATATTACGATAAGCGGAACATTCATTTTTATGTAAATCGTTGTGGTTTCAAGATTGTAGAATTTTTTAATCCTAAGCACAAAGACCCACACCAAATAAGTGAAACCGCAGGTAACATCCCAAAAGAGAACAATTATTTCTTTAGATTTGAAAAAGAAATGAAGTAACCAAATATCTGTTTATCGGGGAGATAGAAAATCCAGCAGAGCCAGTCAACGGTCAAGGCCGGGCATAATCCCGTTCCTTTCAGCCTTGACGGTTGCCCGCTGTCCTGCTACTTTTTCGAGAGTGTGGCCACAACTTCGGGACACTTTGTCCACAAGTCGGAGCGTAGGATGAGGGACGGGAGCTTTCCTATACGCCCTGTCTTCCTGCTGCTTCAAATGCCCTTGCCCGACCAGGCGGCAACCGCATTTTCGCACCAACGCCGACAGAGCGTATAACACACTACACTTTGCACTGCAAAGCCGTGTGCGAAAAGGGGTGTTTCCCCCTTTGGATACCCCTCGCAATAAAAGGTGACATGCACCCCACCACGGGGACGCATATCGCCTTTTATTGTCTTAAAGTATGGCCTTACCTGTATACTGCACTGCAGTATTTTCCGCTGTCCATCCTTTAAGAGGAAATCTCATTGAACAGATTGCGGAATGGGGTAAAAGCATTGTCCATTGCGTACTTGAATAAAATCTTTTTCTGATATAGATTTGTCAAGGGGGTTTTCACCAAAATATGTTTTCTTAGAATGTAATAAATGTTAAGTACAAAAAGGAAAGCGACAGCTTTATCGTTCTGTCGCTTTTCTTTTGTACAATTTATATAGTTTTGATTTTTAATTGATCATTTTTAATATAGCATCAAAATCGGGAAAATGCTTTTTTACCGCGATTGGTCTACCGTTTCCATCGACAAAGCAATGGGAAGAAGATGCGACCGCT
>CALXSV010000110.1 GCA_944391235.1 uncultured Clostridia bacterium
ACAGCTATGTCGCGCAGACTGAGCTCACGCGGTAAGATAACACGAGAAAGGCCCAACTCCTGCAACAGTTCCATTGCCGCCACATTATGCAGCGTCATTTGTGTACTGCCGTGCAAGGGAAAATCCGGAAATGCCTCATGCAATAAGGATAAGAGACCAATATCCTGTAAAATAAGCGCGTCAACGCCGCGCTCATATAATTCTGCAGCATAAAGCAGCAAGCTGACCAGCTCGGTGTCAGCAGCCAGCGTATTGACTGCAACATAAACTTTTACACCATGAAAGTGGGCAAGCCGTACCGCATCCTCTATTTCATTTAAAGTAAAATTATCGGCAAAGGCACGGGCAGAAAAATTTTTACCACCCAAATAAACCGCATCCGCGCCATTGGCAATTGCAGCGCGCAGCGCATCAAAACTGCCAGCAGGGGCTAATAATTCAGTCATACAGGCCTCCCGTATACGCATACCAAACCGTTTCCGCCAGAAAAGACGGAAACGGCTGATAGAAAATCTATTCTTCTATTCTTTGTTACCGCTGCCACGTGTAGCAGCTTTTTTAGGGGCAGATGTCCGCAAAAAAGCGCCGCTTCTGGCTTCCGCCAGAATCAACTCATTCTCTTCACGGGCATCCAGCAAATCAGCGGCCAGTTGTAGAGCAGCCAGCGTGGAAACACGCACGGCAGTATAATTCGGCATGATTTCCCGAATACCGCTCACCTTTTGCTCAACCAGCTTCACCACTGTCTCCAAACGCTCTACGCTCATATCGCCACGCAGCGTATATTCCGCGCCATCTAGCTTAAACCGCAGAACGTTCTCTTTGCCGGAGTTGTTATTGTGGGACATAACATTACCCCCTGTTTCCTGACTTTATCCAAAGCAAAGAACTGCTATCTTAATTTATAGGAAAACTTCTCCTCTGCTGCTGCCACAATAGCGGCGAACGCCGCATCCACCTCGCTATCGGTAAGCGTACGCTCCTCCGCGCGGAACTGAAGCGCAAAGGCCAGCGAACGCTGCCCAGCTGGAATCGGCTCTTTATCATACAAATCGAATAAACGCACATTCTCCAGATAATCGCCGCCGGCACTGCGTATGGCAGCCTCGATTTCCGCCGCCGGCACCGCCGCCGGCCCAATTAAGGCAATATCACGTGTGGAGGCTGGATATTTGGGTAAATCATGCGCTTTATTTCCCCGCTCCAGAGCAGCATTGAGCAGCTTATCCAGCTCAAGCTCAGCAGCCAGAACACGCCCCACACCTGTAAGCTCATAAGCCTCGGCAACCAGAGGATGCACCTCACCCATTACACCAATCACCTGTCCATCCAACGCAATCTCTGCAGTACGTCCCGGATGCAGGTAAGGACGGCTCGCGCGGCGGAAGCTCATAGAATCAAGGCCCAGTCCCTGGAAAAGCGCCTCTAAAATTCCCTTGAGCGTAAAGAAATCATACGGCTGCGCTTTGCTATACCAGGCGGCATTTGGAGCCCCCCCAAGAACCATGGCTAAAATCTGTATTTCCTGTGGCTGTATCTCAGACGGCTTCTCCTGATCTGGCACAAAAACAGCACCCGTCTCAAAAAAGCGCAAATCCAGATGCCGACGGGAGAGATTGCGGGCCGCCGTAGCAAACAGGCCAGGCAGCAATGAGCGGCGCATCACGCTCTGCTCTTCAGATAAGGGATTATCAATAACCAACATACGCCGCCAGTCATCCTCTGCAGGCAATTGCATCCGATCCATATCTTTGGGACTGATAAAGCTGTAATTTACCGCTTCGTGCAGGCCTAACGCAGCGCACAGCTTGCATACATGCAACTGCAATTTTTGTTTTTCCGTACGGCCAGCTTGACTCCTGTTTACAGGCAGCGTTTGCGGAATAAGCTCGTAGCCTTTAAGACGCGCGACTTCCTCAATTAAGTCCTCTTGGATTTCGATATCCTGCCGGTAGGAAGGAATCGCAACCACCAGCACATCGCCATCCTCCGCAACGGCAAACTGTAAGCGCTCCATTACCTCGCGAATTTCCTGCACCGTATAATTGGTTCCCAAAATTTGGTTTACCCGCTCAGGACGCAAGCGCACCTCTTTCTGAGGAAATCCATCTGCATAAACAGGTGCAAGATCCTCAACCAGACCCTTATCTGCAACAGCGCCGCAATATTGAACCATCAGCTGCGCAGCGCGGCGAGCAGCCAGGTCGCAAGCAGCAATATCAATTCCCTTTTCAAAACGCTGAGATGCCTCAGAAGGAATCCCATGCTTACGCGAAGCCTTACGAATGGATACCGGGTGAAAAGCAGCCGCCTCAATCAAAATTTCCGTTGTTGCTTCAGTAACCTCTGTGTCCATGCCACCCATAACGCCGCCAATACAGACCGGACGCTCAGCATCACAAATCAAGATTTCACCGCCGGAAAATACATGATCCTTGCCATCAAGCGTTTGCATGCTTTCGCCAGGCTTGGCCCCGCGAACGATAATCTGCTTACCTCTTAGCTGCTGATAATCAAAGGTATGCAGCGGCTGATTCATTTCCAGCATAACAAAATTGCTAATATCAACCACATTGTTGATAGGTCGCATACCAGCGGCCAAAAGATAATTTTGCATCCATAACGGAGAAGGACCGATTTGCACATTTTTCACAATACGACCGACATAGCGAGGACACAACGTATAATCCTCAATGCGAATGGAAATATCCTCTTTGGCTTCCGGCCCCAACTCCTCATAGGACAAATCCGGCACCTTAACCTTTTTACCAGTAAGCGCAGCCGCCTCTCTGGCACAGTTAAGCATACCCATACAATCACTACGGTTGGGAGTCAACTCAATAACCAGAACATCATCCTTGAGATTCAACGCGTCTGCCAACTCCGCACCTATAGGCGCTTCCTGCCCGACAAAGTATGCATCCAGCACCCAAATTCCACTATGGTCTTCCGAAATTCCCAGCTCCTTCTGTGAGCAAATCATTCCGCAACTCATCACGCCAAAAGTTTTGCGTGCGGTAATTTCAAAATCTCCCGGCAGAACCGTACCAACGGTCGCGCAGGGTACAATCTGTCCCGCGGCAATATTGGGCGCGCCGCAGACAATGCTTAATGGCGCTTCGTCCGCAATATCTACCGATAACAGATGCAGGTGGTCACTGCCAGCCACGGGCTCACAACTAAGTACACGCGCTACTTTAACTCCCTGTAAATCCTTACAGCGGCTGACAATTTCATCCAGCTCCAGTCCAGCCGCCGTATACAAACGGCCCATTTCCTCAGCATCCACGCCGGGATCAATATATTGTTTCAGCCAGTTATAGGAAACTCGCATATTACGCCTCCACGATTATCATTACTAAATCCTGCTCACTGTTGCCCTAAAAACTTTCCAGGAAAGTTTCGTCATTATCAAACATCAGCCGCAAATCATTAATTGCATATTTCAGCATGGCAACACGCTCGATTCCCATACCAAAGGCAAAACCAGAGCATTTTTCCGAATCATAGCCAGACATTTGTAAGACCTTGGGGTGGACTTGTCCACTGCCCAGAATCTCTATCCAACCGCTGCCTTTGCACAGACGGCAGCCCGCACCGCCGCAGTTAAAGCAGGAAATATCTACCTCAGCAGAAGGCTCGGTAAAAGGAAAATAGCTAGGACGAATGCGAATCTCACGATCCTCCCCAAACATTTGCCGGGCAAAGGCCAACAACGTGCCATTCAAATCCGCGAAGGTAACGTTTTCATCAATGAGCAAACCTTCCATCTGATGAAACATCGGAGAATGCGTAGCATCGTCATCTCTCCGGTAAACCGCGCCGGGAGAAATAATCTTCACCGGAAGCTTGCCACCCATGGCCTCCATTGTCCGTACCTGTACAGAGGAGGTCTGAGTACGCAGCAACATGCGCTCACTGAAATAAAAGCTATCCTGCATATCGCGTGCGGGATGCTCCGGCGGCAGATTCAGGGCTTCAAAATTATAATAATCCAGCTCAACCTGCGGTCCCTCAGCAATAGAATAGCCCAAGTTGATAAAGATATCCTCCATCTGCTCTTTAACGATACTCAGAATATGGCGGCTGCCACGGCCCAACTTGCGTCCAGGTAAGCTAACATCTATAGTTTCCGCAGCCAAACGTGCATCCAAAGCCAAGCGCTTTAATTCTGCCATGCGCTCGGCAATCACGCCTTCCACACGGTCCTTAGTCTGGTTTACCAGAGCGCCCAATACTGGACGTTCCTCGGGACTGAGCTTACCCATCATTTTCATGACAGCTGTGATTTCTCCCTTTTTTCCCAGGTAAGCAACTCTTAATTCATTCAGTTTCTCCGCGTCCTGCGCAGCGGCAATATCTGCCAGGGCTCTTGCTTCGATAGCCGCCAACTGTTCCTGCATAACAATTTACCTCCGGTTATATTCAGAAAAGCGCTGAAAAAAGCTCCTCAGCGCCCCTGCAATCCTACGACATGTGAAATTCAATCCGCACGGATGTACTTACCGCCGGCCAATACGGCGGTAGACAATGTAAGCAGCCACCGCGCCAGTTTGCTCAAACATCCTCCAATAAGCGTCAGCATTTGCCATAATGGACCCCTACCTTTCGCCTAGAATAATGTCAATCTACAATGTGCTGCAATTATACCACATTTGCCTGTCCAGAGCAAGGGGACATGATAAATTCTGCACCTGGTTTCTGCCTTTATCTTTGATTGCGCGCAAAAAAGGACTGATAAAACAATACCGCCGCAGCCGAAGCCACATTCAAAGATTCTGCATCGGCCTGCATAGGCAGGCTAACGCCAAGTGTTTCATGCTGCAACCAAAAATTGCTGATACCCGCTGCCTCTGCTCCCAAAATCCACACATGGGGCTGCAATAGGAAACTCCCGCAATCGCGTACATCCATACCATTGGCGCGAGCGCATAGTCTGGCCAGTCCTAGTTCCTCCATGAGCGCCAGTGCATCAGTATTATCCTGACAGCGGTAAACCGGCAATTTAAAAGCAGCACCCATAGAAGCGCGCACCACTTTAGGATTAAAGGGATCCACACTGTCCGCAGAAAGAAGCAAAGCGCTTGCACCAGTTGCGTGTGCGCTACGCCAAATTGTACCCAAATTTCCTGGGTCTGCGATAGTATCCGCATAAACATACCAGTTGGCGTTGTCTATAGGACGCTGTAGCATAGGCAGATGCACTGCGGTTAAAACGCCCTGCGCGTGTTCGGTAGCTGCTGCGCTTTGCAGCAAATCCCTATCCACGGTAAATACCGGGACATTGCTTTGCTGCAGTAGCTGGTGCAACATTTGCGCATGTGCAGCCTCCAGCAAATCCTCGGCCAGCAGAACAAAAGCGCAATCACCAAATTGCAGGGCCTCGCAGGAAAGCCGCAGGCCTTCCGCCAGGAATAGGCCGTGTGCACGACGGCCTTTTGCAGACTGGATCGCTCGGATAAGCTTAAGGTATTGATTCTCCTTAGAAGTTATCATCGGCATGATATTTTGGCCTCCAGGCTCATAATTATGTATAAATAAAAAACGGAGACGGAACAAACAGCCCCGTCTCCACTGGACATTCACTTACAGATTGGCTTTGGCAATATCAGCAAACTGCGTGAAAGCGTTCATATCATGAACGGCCAAATCAGCCAGAACCTTACGGTTTACTTCTACACCGGCATTTTTCAGGCCGTGAATCATATTGCTGTAGCTAAGACCGTTGATACGGGCAGCTGCATTGATACGGGTAATCCACAGTTTGCGGAAATCTCCTTTTCTTTTGCGGCGATGCGCAAAGGAATAATACATAGAATGGAGCAACTGCTCATTGGCTACGCGGTACAGCTTGGAATTAGACGCACGATAGCCTTTGGTAAGTTTTAATACTTTTTTATGACGCTGATGACGGGTCATACCTCTTTTGACTCTGGTCATTTATCTTTCACTCCTTTTCCGGACTGTAATTACGCGTAGGGCAATAATTTCTTCATCTGCTTATTCATAGAGTCATCTACGATAGCAGACTGACGCAGGTTGCGTTTACGTTTCATGGTTTTTGCAGCCAGTTTATGGCTGGCATAAGCATGATGACGTTTCACTTTACCGGTACCAGTAATTTTAACGCGTTTGGCGGTACCGCGATGGGTCTTCATTTTAGGCATTGTTTTCCCTCTTTTCTTGACAAATGTTTTCACCGTATTCTTTTTATGATAAGAACCGCAGTAAATGGCGATAGCTTATTTAGCAGGTGCTTTGGGTGCAAAAATAACAATCATATTTTTGCCTTCCACCTTGGGAGCACGCTCAACATTTGCGACGTCGGCCAAACGCTCCTGCAAACGCGCGCACAACACACGACCGTTTTCCTGATGGGTAATCTCA
Organism: uncultured Clostridia bacterium; assembly: GCA_944391235.1. Taxonomy (GTDB): domain Bacteria; phylum Bacillota; class Dehalobacteriia; order UBA4068; family UBA4068; genus CALXSV01. Next base: position 6,388 of record CALXSV010000110.1, read on the forward strand.
CGGCCGCGGAACATAATCGTTGCCTTGACTTTATCGCCATCCAGCAAAAAACGCTCGGCATTTTTAGCCTTGGTATCAAAGTCATGCTCCTCAATATTGGGACGGAGCTTGACTTCTTTGATCTGCACAACCCGCTGGTTTTTCTTCGCTTCCTTTTCCCGTTTGGTCTGCTCAAAACGGTATTTGCCGTAATTCATAACACGGCAAACTGGCGGTTTGGCATTGGGCGAAATTTCTACCAGGTCCAGTCCTTTTTCCATGGCATGCTGCAGTGCTTCCTTCAGAGGAAGAATAACGTTTTCCTCTCCATCGGTGACGAGACGGACTTCAGACGCCCGAATCTCTTCATTGATGCGTAATTCTTTAATAATTTGTCACCTCCGACAATAAATAAAAAAATGCGGCTATTCAGCCGCAACGCACAAAGCCACCTCTAATAGGCTAAGTATGAACCCGTGCGCTTGGCCCACAGGTGAGAAGCGGCTGCCTCTACTTTCTTGAATCTAGCTAATTATAACATTGCGAAACAGCTATGTCAAGAATATTTTTTCACTGGATAGCATACCGTAAAGAATATACAACGCCATCCGGAGGACACTATGTATCTTAGCATTAGCGAAGACTGCCGTCAATCCTTTCTTATCGCTGCGGCCAGAGTGGTAGATACAGCAGTTGCCATTACCGTCAAAAACAACTGGCTGCATATACAAGGCATGGCTATAGAAAAGCTGGCTACCGCCCTGGCTGTCGGAGCTTTTCCCTGCTGGGAAAAACAGCGGCTGCGCAGTCTGACAGCGCGTTATCTTAGCTTTTTTTCCGCAGAGGAGCAGAGGCAAATTGTCAAACTCGCTGCGGCCAACGTCGCAGAGGATAGCACACGCGGCGGTATTATCGACAGCATTGAGGAGTTACAGGATAAGCTGTGCTATCACCTGAAGCAAGGCGTGCTGAATTTTGATGGCTTTTGCCGCTTCTGCTTACCAGGCTTTGATTCCTACCTACGCTATCAGCTAGAAATTGCAGCTGACCAGCTGCTGGCAGAGGAAGAACAACTGGAGTATCTGCAGCTATTGCGGCAAAGCACGCATTCACGCCTGCTCGCCAAAAGCAATGGCAAGGACAGAAAACTGCTGCTGATCTTTTCTCCCGGCAGCGTCTGTCAATTATGGCAGCAGGAGGCAGGCACTTGGCGGTTGCTAGAAGGCGGTTGCTTTGCGCAGCGAGAAGATATGCTACTGGCAAATGTCATAACAGCGGCACCGCAAAAGCTTGTTATTAGCGGCACAGGGGAGGCGCCAAAGACTATCCGTGAAACGCTGGCGGCTGTATTTGGCGAACGACTGGAGTATGACGACTCGCTAGCAGAAAGAATAAAAATGACGGCCACCCCCGCGCAAAACAGCTTGACAAGCAGCTTAAGCAATGATACGATTATCCAGTAATCAAAATATGTAAAACGTTGATCCGGACAAAGTCCAACGCCCACTCCTTACAGAGAGCTGCTGGTGCTGAAAAAGCAGTAGGAAGTACGTAGGGTCTACCACCGGGGAGTGCGGGGGCGAACCCCTGCCGTGAAGCCGCGTAAGAGCATCGAGTGGCTGCTTGTCGGCAATTCGGGTGGAACCGTGGAGTGTATTCGCTTCATCCCGTTATGGGATGAAGCCTTTATTTTTTAGCATTCGTATGGTCAAGCAAGGAGGATAATAAGGAAATGAGAATCAAAGTCCAGGGATTTGATCCCGTAGAGATCAAGGACGGGCTGCCAGTCATAGCAGCAATCAAAGAGGCGGATAAAAATCTGGCCAAACAGGCCTGCATGGCCAAAGTAAACGGACAGCTGGTAGAGCTGAAAGGCACATTGGCGGATGGAGATGAGGTGGAGGTGCTTACCTTTGCCGACGAGGAGGGTGCACATGCCTTTCGTCATAGTAGCAGCCATATCATGGCACAGGCCATTCAGCATCTATTCCCAGATACCAAATTCGGTATTGGACCAGCCATTAAAGATGGCTTTTACTATGATGTAGATAGCGAGCACATCTTCACTACAGATGATCTAGCGGCGATTGAAAAAGAAATGGCCAAGATTGTCAAAGCCAATTACCCCTTTGAGCGCAAAGAGGTAAGCCGAGCTGAAGCGCTACAATACTTTAGCGATAAAAAGGAAATTTATAAGGTAGATCTGATTGAAGGGCTGCCGGAGGATGCGGTAATTAGTCTGTATACGCAGGGCGATTTTACCGACCTGTGCGCAGGTCCGCACCTTCCCTCCACCGGTATGGTCAAGGCCTTTAAACTGACCTCGCTGGCTGGTGCCTATTGGCATGGCGACAGTAGCCAAAAAATGCTGCAGCGCATCTATGCCACCAGCTTCCCTACCAAAGAAGAGCTAGACGAATACCTGTTCAAGGTGGAAGAAGCCAAACGCCGCGATCACCGCAAAATCGGCCAGGAGATGGAATTATTTATGTTTGCAGAGGAGGGCCCTGGCTTTCCCTTTTTCCTGCCCAAGGGTATGATTTTGCGCAATGAGCTGGAGAATTACTGGCGTGAATAGCAACGTGAACATGGCTATGATGAGATTAAAACACCCATCATACT
>CALXSV010000111.1 GCA_944391235.1 uncultured Clostridia bacterium
CGCCCTGTTTCCAGCTCCATTTGCGCATAAGTACACAGGGCAAAAGGCAAGCGCTCAATCACCTGATAGTGCGTAACTGCATTCCTGCCATTTCTCGGCTCTACAGCCATTTTTTTGCGCTCGCGTGGATGGCGGCCTATAGGCGCATCCACAATGCCGGCATTTTCCACAATCAGGCCATGCACAAAGGCATGATAAATGCGTTTGATATCATGAACTTTCCACTGCTCAATCAAGCCGGCATGCGCCCTGTCATTTTTCGCCACCACCAATATGCCGGAGGTGTCCTTATCAATCCGGTGGACAATCCCCGGACGAATGGCGCCATTGATGCCTGATAAATTTTCACAATGATGCAACAGCGCATTGACCAGTGTACCATCGGTATGTCCAGCAGCTGGGTGAACCACCATACCCTGGGGCTTGTTCACTACCACGATATCCTCGTCTTCATAGAGGATATCCAAGGAAATTGCCTCTGGCTTAGCGGCGATTGGCTCCGCTTCCACAATCTCCACCTGGATGCACTCCCCAGCCTGTACCTTATAACCGGTTTTCACCTGTTTTCCATCTATGGAAATATCACCATTGCGAATCATCGCCTGAATGCGTGAACGGGAAAAATCCGGTAATTGCTCGGTTAGATATACATCAAGCCGCTTGTCCGTAGCAGACGCGTCAACGCTTATGGTAAACAGCGGATTCATACTAAGCCTCCAAAAGTACTTTTTCCTTGCCAAACAGCAGGAATGCAACAATACAGATTACAGCAATATCAATGCAGCAGTCCGCAATGTTAAAAATGGGGAAATTATAATCAAACGCGCCAATATAGATATGCAGAAAATCGACCACCGCACCACTCACAATACGGTCAATCAGATTTCCAATTGTGCCACCGCAAAACACCGCCACAGCCATGCGCAGACGCTTGTAATTTTTGGGCACGCGGCGCAGCAACCAAAAGACAAGCAGCAGTACTACCAGAGTAAGCACAACGAACAGCCAGCGTCTACCCTCGAACAGAGAGAAACTTGCGCCTCGGTTGACAATGTAGGTAATCGAAAAAAAATCCCCCAATACAGGAATACTTTGTCCCAAATCCATATTGGAAGAAACCAGCCATTTCGTCAGCTGATCCAGCGCTACACAAGCAATCAATACAATATAAAACATAGCTTCACCCAGTAAACCTAAACCATTCCCTGTACGCTGTTGATATATTCAATCAGCTCTGCAATAAAATTACCAATAATTGGTAAATCAAAAACCTGTAGGCTATCTAAAATTTTAATTGCAATAAAGGCCAGTACTGTGATGCCTAAAGCAATGCCAAAGCCCTTGGCCATACCGCCCAGCAAATTAATCCAGATCCAGCGCAAAGGCCGGCTGCGCTGAGCCAGATAATCCAGTGTGTGCTCATAGCAACGCACCAACCGTTTAATTTCGCGAATATCCTTTTTGCTTAAAACAATTTCTTCCTCTAGATCTTCCTGCTGCTCCTCTTGCTTATCCGGCTCTGTGCTCACCATTTCCTGCGCATCCTGCGCTTGTTTTGCGCGCTCTGTAGCAAGATGCGTAATAAAAATTTTTCCACGCATAGCCAACCCTACTTTTCTATGAGGCATAAAACCCCAATTTAGATTTTTATTATAGCATATTCGCTATGTAATGACAAGGTGCTTCCACCTCTGCCTGGCCTGTTTGCAATAGAAGATGAAAAAAGGCGGATCTGCCATCAGTTTGAGCAAAGCGGCGGATAAATATCCCCTTCCATGCAGAGCCATATCTTGCTATAAAGAAGATTTCCCACATACGGCTGGACACTGTAGCAGATTAGCAAGTGCATGCAGCAAAATACACGGTTTTAAGCAGAGCCAATATGCTGCATAATGAATTCGGCAAAACAGCGCGAGGCATAGGACATGGTATTCCAGTTTTTCCAGGCCAGTGCAACAACGCGCTTGGGGGTCTCCACAATGGGACGGATGGCAAAATCCCTTTCAAAGCCATTCAAAACCAGCTGATAAAGAATGGATACACCCAAACCCTGCTTAACCATAGCCAGAATGGTATAATCATCATAAACCTCATAAGCAATCTGCGGTTTTAAATGCACGCGCTGAAAAGCTGTCATAGGCACACTGTATTCACCCTCGTCAAGCAAGATAAAAGGCTCCTGGGCTAGCGCCTGTAGGGAAAGCTGCTGCTGTGTGGCCAGTGGATGCGTGTTGGGAAGTACGGCGATCATCTCGTCTTCATACAGTATGTGCATTTCAATGCCAGAGACTGCATCCGCATGCACAAAGCCAAAGTCTATGCTTCCGTCCTGTATCCACTGGCCAATGCTGGTATACTCGCCCTGCCGCAGCACAAAGGTTACTGTGGGATAAGCGTCCTTAAAGGCCTTAAGCAAAGGCGGTAGAATATTGCGACTGACGCTGGTAAAAGTGCCAATACGGATGGTGCTGTTTTCCAGCCCCTGCATTTCCCGTCGTTTCTGCGCAAGTGCCATCTCCGCGGAATGAATGGCTTGTAAATAGGGAAAATACTGCCTGCCATCCGCAGTAAGCCGAATGCCGTCCTTTCTACGCTCGATTAGGGTAAGGCCAATTTCCTGCTCCAGATTCTTTATTGTCTGGCTGACTGCGCTCTGCGAATAACCAAGCAATTGTGCTACTTTGGTAAAACTGCCGCTTTCTATCACCTTGCAAAAAATTTCATATCGGGAAAGCATAGATCTCATCTCCATCACTTTTTCTTATGATATCATTATAAACATTCATTTTACTAATGTAAAGAAAAAGGCTATACTTATTACAAAAAGATAAAAAGGATTTGCAGCATGGAAAACATTGTAGAAAAGCCCAAAGCACAACTTTCTTCCCTGGTAGCCCCACATAAAAAAGCCTTTCAGGAAGGTATACGCGATGGCATTCCGATTGCTATTGGCTATTTGGCAGTTTCTTTTTCCTTAGGGATTGCGGCCCGCAATGCCGGCCTCACACCCCTGCAAAGCTTTCTGGCCAGCTTTCTCTGCAATGCGTCAGCGGGCGAGTACGCAGGATTCACCTCCATTGCCGAAGGAGCCAGCTACTTGGAAATCGCCATTGTTACTTTTATTGCAAACGCCAGATATCTACTAATGAGCTGTGCCCTGAGCCAACGTATGGAAAAGGGCTTGTCTCTATTTCACCGCCTCCTGATAGGATATGATGTTACTGATGAATTGTTTGGCATTGCAATTGCACGCCCGGGACAGCTTAATCCCTACTATATGTACGGGGCAATCTGCATCTCTATTCCCTGCTGGGCACTTGGTACGGCACTGGGTGCACTGGCTGGCAATCTGCTGCCGCTACGCCTGGTCAGCTGCTTTAGCGTAGCCCTATATGGAATGTTTTTGGCGGTTATCATTCCGCCCTCACGAAAGAGCAAAGTTCTAGCCGGACTGGTGGCAGTCTGCTTTTTTGCCAGCTACGTAGCCTCCGTTCTACCTCCGCTGTCACAGGCCTCCAGCGGTACGCGCACCATCCTGCTTACGCTAATTCTATCCGCAGCAGCAGCTCTGTTCTTTCCGATAAAAGAAAACAAGGAGGAAGAGAAGGATGCATAATACCTATGTCTATCTTTTTATTATGGCTGGTGTTACCTATGCCATCCGCGTTTTACCGCTAACCCTGATTCGCGGCAAAATTCAAAGCCCCTTTATTCAGTCTTTTCTATATTATGTGCCCTATGTTACGCTTGCTGTAATGACCTTTCCGGCTATTCTCAGCGCCACGCAAAATACTATCTCCGCAATAGCCGCTTTTTTGACGGGAATTCTTACTGCATGGCTAGGCTTCAACCTCTTTAAGGTTGCGGTTTCCTGCTGTGCGGTGGTTTTTCTTGTTGAGCTATTTTGTCTCTAATTTTCAATAAAGCAAGACTGTGCATCTGCCAAATGGACAGGCAGCCGACAAAATAAGCAGAACTCGATATAGAGGATTATGCGGAAACCCCGTTACCGAAAATCAGTAACTGCAATAGAGCAGAAACTGATAATGGAAAACAGGTATGCTATATTATGATACATACGGAAACGAAGAAAATCCCACGATGCTGTTACTTCATGGCGCAGGTGCGCTTGATAGGTTTAATGGGGCACGCCCTGCGCGAACAGATTGCAATAATGATGGTAAGCAGGCGCCCTGAATTTTTCAACCGGGTATAGTTTTAAGCGCATGGGTAGGGTCGCAGCCCAAAACAATTTGGAGGTATTGCTTCCTTGTTGGATTCTCTACGAAAATATTTCATTGGAAATGGTTGGTGCGGCTTCAAAGGAAATATTGCTTGACGCACTGCTGTCTAAAACACCTTTTAGCTCCTCACACAACAAAACCAAAAGACGGGCAAGAAACGGTTTGCTTCTTGCTCGTCTTTCTCTGCAACCTATATAGCAGCTCCCCTATTGCAGTGCATTAGTTTATACTGCTCTATGAGTCGCTACCTACCCCAAGCCAAGCTTGGATCTTGCTATTTTTATGATCTCTTTTATTCACTCTAAGAGAAAAGCAATGAAAAACGCTTTTCTAAACATCCAACACTTGTGCACAACGCGCGCACAAGCAAGGATGCTGCGCATTGGAGCCAACGCTTTCACTATGCACCCAGCAGCGTGCACATTTTTCACCCTTAGCCGGCTCTACAGTAACCTGTAAGGTATCCGCTGGCGCAAGCAATACCACCTGGGAAACAATAAACAGCCGCGCCAAATCTGTCTCCAGTGCCTTTAATGCAGCCGCGCTTTGCGTATCCGGGATAATCGTGACAGCTGCATCAAGCGGATGTCCAATTACCTTGCTCTTTCTGGCCTGCTCCAACTCACCCATTACCACTTCCCGGCAAGCAATGAAGGTATTCCATCTTTCCTCCAACTGCGCATCCACAAGCGTCGGGTCATACTTTGGCATATCCAACAACTGCACGGATTCCGGACTATCGCTCGTCTTAGGCATGTACTGATAGACCTCTTCTGTTGTAAAAGCCAAAATAGGCGTTAACAAACGTGTTAAGGCATTGAGGATATAATATAGCACTGTTTGCACGCTGCGGCGTTCTGCAGCGTCGGGTTTGGAGGTATAAAGCGTATCTTTGCAAATATCCAGATAAAAAGCGCTCATATCCAAAACACAGAATTTATGGATGGAATGGAAGACAACGTGGAACTCATATTCCTCATAGGCATCCAGCACCGTCTTAACCAGCTTATTCAGCTGCAGCATAGCCCACTGATCCAACTCGCCCATCTGATCATAGGGAACCAGGTCCTTTTCTATATCGAAGTCATACAGATTGCCCAGCAGATAGCGCAGCGTATTGCGCAGCTTGCGGTAGGCCTCCCCCATCTGTTTAAAGATATTCATGGAATTGGAGATATCGCTGCGGTAATCCACCGAGCTAACCCACAAACGCAGAATATCCGCACCCAGCTTATTGATAATATCCAGCGGACTGATGGTATTGCCCAGAGATTTACTCTGCTTTTTGCCGTTTTCATCTACCAGGAAACCATGCGTCAGCACTTGATGGTAGGGCGCAACGCCACGGTTGGCAACTGAAATACATAATGAGCTGTTAAACCAGCCGCGATGCTGATCGCTTCCTTCCAAATAAAGGTCAGCAGGCAAGCGCAAATCCGGCCAACGATTCTTATTTTCCAGCACGGCCAAATGGCTGCTGCCGCTGTCAAACCATACATCCATGGTATCGGTTTCCTTGCGGAACTTTTGGCCACCGCAGTGTGGGCAGGTCAGTCCCTGAGGAATCAAGTCCTCCACCTCGTGCGACCACCAAGCCTGCGAGCCCTCGACACGGAAAATATCCTGCAATTTAGCGATTGTTTCGTCATTGATAAGGTATTCGTTACAATTTTCGCAGTAGAAAATCGGAATAGGAACGCCCCAGGTACGCTGACGGGAAATGCACCAATCGCCACGGTCGTGAATCATATTGTAAATCCGATCCCGTCCCCAGGATGGGATAAACTTAACCGTATCAATCGCATCCAGCGTCTGCTGTCTGAATCCATCAATAGAGGCGAACCACTGCTCTGTGGCACGGAACAAAATGGGCGTATGGCAACGCCAGCATTTTGGATACTGGTGCTTAAACATAGAAAAATGTACCAGAGCGCCTCTTTCCTCCAAATCCTTACAGATGACCTTGTTTCCCTCATCCGTGGTCAGCCCCTCATATTGGAAAGCCTCTGCAGTAAAACGTCCGCTGTTATCCACCGGACACAGCACGCCCAAACCGTATTTCTTACCGACAATAAAGTCATCCGCACCATGTCCAGGCGCTGTATGAACGCAACCGGTACCTGCCTCCAGCGTAACATGCTCACCTAAAATTATCACGGATTCGCGGTCAAATAGCGGATGCGTGCAGGTAACAAACTCCAAATCACTGCCGGTATATTCCGCAAGAATCTCATAGGTATCCTCAATTTTGGCGTCCTTGAGGAAAGTGTCTATCATATCCTTGGCAACCAGCCATTTTTCATTGTGGATGGCAATCAGCGCATAGGTAAAACGAGGATGCACACAAATCGCCAGGTTAGAAGGAATAGTCCAAGGCGTGGTGGTCCAGATCACAACATAAGCGTCCTCGGGAAGAATACCCTTGCCATCACGGACCTGGAACTTTACATAAATCGATCCGGAGCGATGCTCTTCATACTCAATTTCCGCTTCAGCCAGTGCAGTCTCGCAGCTAGGGCACCAGTATACAGGCTTTAGTCCTTTATAAACATAGCCTTTTTTGGCCATCTCGCCAAACGCTCCCAACTGGATGGCTTCATACTCCGGTTCCAGTGTGATGTAAGGATTGTCCCAGTCTGCGGTTACGCCCAGACGGCGGAATTGACCCTTCTGTTGCTCCACATAGCCAAGAGCAAAGGCCTTACAGCGGTCCCGGAACTCGACCTTGCTAACCTTATTGCGGTTAATACCAAGATCGCGAATAGCTTTTTGCTCGATAGGAAGGCCGTGCGTATCCCAACCCGGAACATACGGCGCACTGTAGCCGCTCATGGCTTTATATTTAACAATCATGTCTTTAATGACTTTGTTCAAGGCATGACCAAGATGAATATCGCCATTGGCATTGGGAGGGCCATCATGCAGAATAAATTTAGGACGACCTTCATTCTTTTTTTGAACCAGGCGGTAAATATCTATTTTATTCCAATTTGCTAAAATATCTGGCTCTTTTTGTGGCAGATTGCCACGCATGGAAAATCCGGTTTGCGGCAGATTCAGGGTCTGTCCATATTCATTCTTTTTATCTTCCTTGTCCGACATAGACGTATCTTTCCTTTCACAATCATTATTTCCATTTCCATATCAAAAACAGGGAGCTTTTCTAATGCAGAAAAGCTCCTGTTTTAAAACGAAGACAAATCTTACAGTGCAATGATAATGCGTAAGAGAATGTTTTCAATCAATTCCAGCACCAAAAAGGCAATAACAGGAGAAAAATCCAGGGGGATATTTAAACGTGGTTGAATGAGGCGGCGAAAAATGCCCAGGAAAGGTTCTGTAACCTCATATACAAAACGGGTAAAAACATTGTTTCCCAAATTTATCCACGACATAAGTACGCGAATTAAAATCAAAATATAATAAACGCGAAAAACAGTACTTACGATTCGATATAATATAACGGTTATAGTTACCCCTCCCCACCTGGTACCTGATCAGGTATGCAACCATTGATTAGAAGAAAAACGGCTATCCGAGGAAAAGTCCTCCGCTTCAAAATCAGAATTTTTCTCCATAATCTGACCACTTAAATCAACCTGTGAGGAGCTGAAAATAAACGTGCCGCCGCTTACCTTACGCGGTACGCCATCCAAGGCAAAGGTTGCGCCAGAGAGGAAATCCACCATACGCTGCGCGACATCTTTATCCATGCCCTCAAAATTCACAACCGCCACCTTACGCTCTTTAATGTGCCGGGCAATGGCCTGCATATCATCATAGCTGCTTGCCTTAAACAGGACGATTTCCAAATTTTCGCTTCCCTTACTCTTCGATGGAACTGTTATTAAATTCGGCTTTTTGGCAGCCTTTTTTTCCTGCCGGGACCGGGGTATTTCACTGCGCACTTCTTCTTCGCGATCCATTTCTTCTTCAAGACTATCATCGCTTTTAAAGAAAAAATCGCTCATTTTATCCATAAAATCGCTCACGTTTTTCTCTCCTTTCTACAAGGGCATCCCCATATAGAACACTAACTTGATAAATTCTACAATAAAACTACCTTTTCCTGCTTAAATATAGTGGCGTATACCGAAAATGCTGCTTCCAACACGCACAATATTGGCGCCCTCTTCTACAGCAATCTCATAATCCCCACTCATGCCCATAGAAAGCCATTTTAAATCTGTATAAGGCAGATTACGCTGCTGCTCGCGCAAAAAAAGCTTGCGCAACTGAGCAAAAACCGGACGAATTTCCTCCGCATTGTCTACATTGGGGCCAATGGTCATTAACCCGCAGATGCGAATATGCGGATAGTCTGCCATAGCGCACATAAAATCAGCCAGCTCTGGCACCAGCAGCCCGCTTTTGCTATCCTCCTCGGCAATATTCACCTGCACCAGGCAATGGCTCAGGCAATCTGCCGCAGCGCTTCTTTTCTCAATTTCCGCAGCTAGCGTAAGCGAATCCAGCGAATGAATGAGCGCTGTTTTACCGATTATATATTTCACCTTATTGGTTTGCAGATGGCCAATCAGATGCCATTCTGCCTCAGGCAAAGCCTCCTGCTTGGGAAGCAACTCCTGCACACGATTCTCGCCAAAACAGCGTTGACCGGCAGACCAAGCCTCACGAATCATTTCCAGCGGTTTGGTTTTGGATACAGCCAACAGCTTAACCTGCGGCGCGGCATAGGGGCTGCGTTCCTGCGCCGCTGCAATATTGACCTTGATTTGCTCCAGAGCCTGTGCAATGCTCATCTGCTCTCCCCCCTTACTCCAGACAGTTACTTTTCTCTTGATGCAGCACGCAGACGCTCAGTGCGACCGAGAATCTTCTTACGCAAACGCAAATTTTTCGGCGTAACTTCCAAAAGTTCGTCATCCGCTAAAAACTCCAGGCACTGCTCAAGCGACATCTGGCGCGGCGGCACCAGGCGTAGCGCCTCATCCGAGCCGGAAGCACGCATATTGCTCACCTGTTTTTTCTTGCATACATTTACGGAAATATCATCGCCTTTGGGGTTAATACCCACAATCATACCCTCGTACACCTTAACGCCTGGACCAATAAACAATTGGCCGCGCTCCTGTGCATTATACAGGCCATAAGTTACAGCAACGCCGCTTTCCCAAGCCACCAGGGAGCCTACGCTGCGTTTGTTAATCTTGCCTTTAAACTCCTGATACTCGGCAAAAACAGATCCCATAATGCCTTCGCCGCGGGTATCGGTAAGAAATTCGCTACGATAGCCAAACAAACCGCGCGAAGGAATCAGATACTCGGCTTTAATACGGTTTCCTGAGGGTGACATATCCAACATAACGGCCTTACGCTCACCCATTTTTTCCATTACATGCCGAAAATACTCTTCCGGAACATCCACATGCAGGCGTTCCATCGGCTCGTACAGTTTTCCATCAATCTCCTTGAACAGCGCTTTAGGCGGAGAAACAGCAAATTCATAGCCCTCACGGCGCATATTCTCAATCAATATGGATAAATGCATTTCCCCACGGCCCAAAACCCGGAAAGCATCCGTGCTATCGGTTTCAAAAACCTTTAAGGAAACATCCTTAAGCAGCTCGTGGAAGAGGCGCTCACGCAGTTGCCGCGAGGTAACATACTGTCCCTCTTGACCGGCAAAGGGGCTGTCGTTTACTGAAAAAGTCATCTCCACCGTGGGTTCGCCAACCTGTACAAAGGGCAGCGGATCAACCTGATCCACCGCACATACAGTATCGCCAATATTGATATACTCCACACCAGCAAAGCAGACAATATCACCCGCACTGGCCGAGTCTATCGGCACGCGCTTTAAGCCCTCAATGGAAAACAGCGAATTAATCTTGGCCTTATAGTTAATATCATCGTGATAATAATTGCAAACAGAAATCGTTTCATTGGTCTTAATTGTGCCTCGGTCAATACGGCCAATCCCAATGCGTCCTACATAGTCATTATAATCTACGGAGCTGACCAACAGCTGCAGTGGGCCATTCTCGTCCACCAGCGGTGCAGGAATATGCTCCAAAATGGCAGCAAATAAGGGCTGGAGGTCCTCCCCCATTTCACTGGGATCCAGCGACGCGCAGCCTGTGCGGCCAGAGCAATAGATAATAGGACTGTTCATCTGCTCCTCACCAGCATGTAGGCTCTCCAGCAAATCCAGTGTTTCCAGAGCCACGTCCTCAGAACGCGCGTCCGGGCGGTCGGTTTTATTGACCACAATAATCACCTTGTGATTCATTTCCAAGGCTTTTTGGAGGACAAATCGAGTCTGCGGCATTGGGCCTTCAAAGGAATCAACCAATAGCAACACACCATTTACCATTTTCAAAATACGCTCTACCTCACCGGAAAAATCAGCATGTCCAGGCGTATCTACAATATTGATTTTTGTGTCATTCCAGAAAATAGAGGTATTTTTGGCCAGAATGGTAATACCCTTTTCACGCTCCAAATCATTATTATCCATTACACGTTCTGCCACAGCCTGATTTTGACGAAACGCGCCCCCCTGGCGCAGCATCTGGTCAACAAGCGTTGTTTTGCCATGGTCAACGTGCGCAATTATCGCAATGTTACGAATATTCTCTACCTGTTTCACTAGCCTTCTCCTTTATAGCAACTGTATTGATGCAGTTTATAACACTCTAACAGTATAAGTTTATCACCAGCAGCCTAAAAACACAAGCCTTGCATAAAAAAAAGCCGCCGTATAAATCGTTGGCGACGGGGTAATAATTTATTTCATAACGCCACACCTCTGGAGACAGCTTATGTTAAACAAGGTAGAGATTTGCGGTGTCAATACATCAAAGTTACCTCTTTTGTCGAACGAGCGTATTATGCAGCTGTTTAAACGCATGCAGGAGGGCGATGCAGAAGCCAGGCAGGAGCTTATTGCTGGCAACCTGCGTTTGGTGCTCAGTGTGATTCAGCGTTTTAACAACCGAGGAGAGAATGCAGACGATTTGTTTCAGGTTGGCTGCATTGGTTTAATCAAAGCAATTGATAATTTTGATTTATCACAAGGCGTACGCTTATCCACCTATGCGGTGCCAATGATCATTGGTGAGATAAGGCGCTACCTGCGCGATAACAATGCCATTCGCGTATCCCGCTCTCTGCGCGACATTGCCTACAAAGCGCTCCAGGCCAGAGAGGCGCTGCCCAACAGCCTGAATCGAGAGCGGAAAATAGCAGAAATTGCTAAAGAAATCGGCTTGCCGGAGGAGGACATCGTCTTTGCCATGGATGCCATAAGCGAGCCTATGTCTCTGTTTGAGCCCATCTATAATGATGGCGGTGATCCCATTTATGTCATGGACCAGGTCAGCGATGAAAAGGAAGAAGAAAAACACTGGCTGGAATCCTTAAACATCCGCGAAGGCTTGTTCAAGTTGGGAGAGCGAGAAAAAAGGATTATCAATCTACGCTTCTTTGTCGGCAAAACACAGATGGAGGTAGCGGAGGAAATCGGCATTTCACAGGCGCAGGTGTCGCGTCTGGAAAAAGGAGCTCTAAACCAGCTCCGGAAATATATTTAACAGGTATATTTTTTGCTTTTGGTGGTAAAAAACAGGTAGAAAACATTTACCTGTGGAGAGATATACAATGAAAAATTCCTTCAAATATATGCTTAGCATCAGTCTCTTGCTTATCATCGGTTGCGCCGGCTTCGCTGTATCTGCGGCAGCCGGCGGACCTACAACCATCCTCTACGAGGGCATGGAAGCGGAAGAAAAGCCTCTGCGTCTACACATTCTGGCCAACAGCGATAGTGCGGAGGATCAGCAGCTTAAGCTAGCCCTGAGAGATCATATCATAAGCTATTTGAGCGATATTACGGATACTGCTACCAGCAAGCAGCAGGCAATGGAAGGATTAGAACAGGCACTGCCACAGTTGCAAGAGTCCTGCCAAGCCTTTATCTCTCTTTATTCCGACTATAGCGTAACCGCCTCCATAGAGGTAGCTGAATTCCCGCCTATTGACTACAACGGTACAGTCTTTGCCGCTGGCCAGTACGATGCCCTGCGCATTGTCATTGGCGAAGGGAAGGGGCATAACTGGTGGTGCGTACTCTTTCCCCCGCTGTGCTTTGTGGATTTGGCTACGGAGCTAGATGAAGAAGCCCTGCTGGCCGTCAGCACAGGCAGCGATAAAGTAGCGGAAAGCAAAGGCTACAGTATTGGCTTTAAATTTCTCAACTGGTTAGACGAGTTGAAGCAGGATTAACTGCCGCTAAAAAGTAAAAAAGTCCAAATCCTCATCCTCGGGATTTACCGCGGCCGGCATGGTTTCCTTTTGCGGCCGCGGCTTTTCTTTGGTTGTCCGTGGTATGTTGGATTCAGAATCAACCAAAATAACATCTACGCCTATTTTACGGATTCTATCCCAAGAAATAATCTATTCGTCTCCTTTGCCAAACAAGGAGAAAAATTTTGTTTCGCCCGGTATAACAATTGCGTCAATGCCGCCCCGATCCGGGTCTATTTCTATATCCCGGATAAAGCCCAGCCTTTTACCATCATTATTACTAATAACATCCTTATTGCGTAAATCCGAAATCTTCATCATCATATAGATTCCCCCTCTGCAACACTATATGCACCCCAACATAAAAAATAACTTTTCATCAGCCAGTATTGCTGCTTTATTTGTATTACTGCATAAGCAGACCTTCACCTATCGCCTATTCCGGCGAATTGCTATGCCTCTACAGCTGCATAGCCCACCCTTTGGGCCTTCCTTTGTCAGAGGGATGCCCCTACCAGGAAATAAAAAATGCCGCCAACAGAAGGAGCTATTTTATACAAAGCGAATATTATTGTATGAAAGATGACAAAAAAGAGCACAAAATGTGACGAGGTGATAGATATGCGCTGTGTTTTTTGCGGCCATGAGGACTCTAAAGTACTGGATTCCCGGCCTGTGGAAGAAGGACGCAGTATACGAAGACGACGCGAATGCCTGAACTGCAACCGGCGGTTTACCACATACGAACGTGTGGAGGAGCTGCCGTTGATTGTGGTAAAATCTGATAACCGGCGCGAGCTATTTGATGCCAATAAAATACTCAACGGACTGATCAAGGCCTGCGACAAGCGGCAAGTACCATTTAGCGTGCTGGAGAATATCGTACATGATATAGAGCGGGAACTGGCCAACAATCTGGAGCAGGAGATTTCATCCAAAACAATCGGCGAAATGGTTATGCAAAAACTGCGTAGCGTGGATCAGGTCGCATATGTACGTTTTGCCAGCGTATACCGCAATTTTGAGGACGTTTCCACGTTCATTGAAGAAATCCGCAAGCTGCAAAAGGAATTAAACGACAGCAAAGCCCAAACAGAATAAAGCAAAAAGAAAGCGGACGCAGGCCCAAAAACCTGCGTCCGCTTAGTTTTTAATCAAGCTGAACATGGCGGATGGGAATAATAGTACTAATGGCATGCTTAAAAATCAACTCCTGCTCCGCACCACATTCGACAACCACGGTGTAATCATCAAAAGCTTTTACAAGTCCACGCAACTGGAATCCATTAACCAGAAAAAACGTGGCGGGAATACGCTCCCTACTCATTGTAGAAAGAAATAATTCTTGCAATCCCGGCGACTTCATGAGATTCCTCCTTTGCCGGCCGAGATTAAATGATTAGACTAACGTCCAATCAAACGCAAAACGTCACGCTGTAGCGTGCCAGCCTCGCGATAATGGCTCTTATCAAACCAGTTTATGGCAGAATTGCGCTTAAACCAAGTAAACTGCCGTTTGGCAAAGCGCCGGGTATCCCGTTTCATAAGCGCAACCGCTGTTTCATAGTCCGTCTCTCCAGCCAGATACGCACTGATCTGGCGGTAACCCAGCCCCTGCATAGAGGCAGCGTTACGGGAAACACCCGAATCCAGCAGGGCTTGCACTTCCTCCACCAGCCCCTCCTCTAACATGATGTCTACACGCTGCTCAATGCGTTGATAAAGCTCTTCCCTGGGCATGGTAAGACCAATCAACAGGGGTGAATAAGGCAGTTGAGCAGTTTGCTCGGCCTGAAAACTGCTTATCGGACGCCCGCTTACCTGCCATACTTCCAAGGCGCGGATTAGACGGTGACTGTCGTTTGGATGAATGCGTGCTGCCGCCTCCGCATCAACCACGGCCAATTCTCGGTGGAGAACCGCACTGCCCTCTGAAGCCAACCTTTCCTTTAGTTGCTGGCGCACATGCAAATCAGAAACCGTGCTATCAGAAAAATTATAGGGCTTAAGTAGAGAATCAATATACAAACCCGTCCCCCCGGCCACAATTGGCAAGCGGCCGCGCCGACCTATCTCGGTAATCAAGCTGCTGGCTGCCGAACGGAAATCCGCAACGCTAAAAGAATCATCCGGCTCACAAATGTCAATCATATGATGTGCAATGCCCCGCCGTTCTGTAAGCGAAAGCTTGGCTGTTCCAATATCCATACGCCGGTACACCTGCATGGAATCTGCGGAAATAATTTCACCCGGCAAGGCTTCGGCAATGTCCAGGGCCAAATCTGATTTTCCGGATGCAGTTGGCCCCAATATAACAATGATTTTCTGTAAAGATGGCATATCAGCTTATCCTTAATGAATTATATGCGTAAGACCGCTCTCCTGCGACAGTCTATTTGCTGCTGCGAAGAAAGCGGCGGCGAATTTCTGCTTCGGTAAGAATAATCGCAATCGGTCTTCCGTGCGGACAGGAGGTTGGAATGCGACAATGATCCAAATCCTCTAATAGGCAGCGGATATCCTGATCTGTTAGACGGCGGTTTGCTTTAATGGAGCGTTTACAGGAGGCCAGAAAAAGCGCCTCAGCCTGAATATGCTGCAAGCTTTTCGACGCATCACCATCAAATGCCTGCAAATAATCAATTACCATAAACAACAGTTTCTCCGCATACATGGCATTACACCACAGAGGGATCTCCCGGATACTGTAAGTGCCGTTTTCTGCACGTGCCAAAACAAAGCCCATATCGCGTATGGTAACAATATGCTCCTCCAGCTTCAGCGTATCTGCGGCTGATAACTGTAGAGGGATGGGCATAGCCAGCACACTGCTATCGGCAAGCTTGTCCTCGGCCGCCTTGTCAGCCAGTTTTTCATATAAAATACGCTCGGCTGCTGCATGCTGGTCAATCAAATACAGCCCCTCGGCCCCATAAGCAATAATATACGTACCCAAATATTGTCCCAATACATGCAGCCTACTATAACAAATTCTTTGCGGATTCTCTTCCTGTACATAAGCAGGCCCATCCGCCTCCAGTTGCTGGGGATACGGCTCTGCGCTTGGCGCCGCCTCCACGCTATCCGTCCAGAAAGTACCGGGCGGTTCCGCTTGTGAATAACTGTGACTTTGCGGTGCGTACAACTGCCGGTAAAAATCCTCTGCACCCCAACGCTTCCTTTCACGAAAAACCGGCTGCGCATTGGGAGCATCCATCCATTCCAGCTGTTCGACGGTCGGAGCGACACGGCTGTTTTTGCTTTTCTCTTCTGCCGTTTCTACGCGGGGAATAATTAGATTGTTTTTAAACAAAGCCTGCTGAATGCCCTGTGTAACCAAAGAGCGAATCAACACGGGGTCGTCAAATTTGATATCCAATTTAGCGGGGTGTATATTGACGTCTATAGTATGGGTAGGGAGCTGTAAAAACAGGTAGGCGATTGGGTAACGGGTATCCGGCATAGCCGTATAATACCCATCCTCGATTGCCTTAACCAAAACCGGACTGCGCACCGAGCGACCATTCACAAAAAAGCGGTACTGGCGTGTTGAGCGATTATACCCAGGCAAGGAAATAGCGCCATACACATGGATATCATGTTCGGCATCCTGCAAATCCACTTGAAGCATATTTTTTGCTGCTTCGCGCCCAAAAAGCTCAAATATGGTTTTCTGCAAATTCCCCTGCCCGCTGGTGGCGATAGAGCGAGAATTGCCGCGGCGTAAGGTAAAGGCAATATCCAGACGGGAGAGCGCCATATTTGTCACAACTTCAGCAATGGCTGCCAGCTCTGTATGCACAGAGCGGAGAAACTTTTTACGGGCAGGCGTGTTATAAAACAGGCGATCAATCACAATAAGCGTGCCGTTCTGAGCCGCCACCTCTTCTGGCAAAGAGGCCTTGCCATTTTCAACCGTCATTTTATAGCCTACGTCGCTATCTGGGGTCTTTGAGATCATAGTCATAACCGAAACCGCAGCAATAGAAGGCAGTGCCTCGCCACGAAAGCCCAGAGTATGCAGCTGATTGAGGTCCTCCGCCCGACTGATTTTACTGGTGGCGTGGCGGATAATAGACATACGCATATCCTCCGGCGTCATGCCGCAGCCATTATCTGTAATCTGGATTTTCTCACATTTGGCATCCAAAATGCGCACTTCTATGCGGGTAGCGCCAGCGTCAATTGAATTTTCGATCAGCTCTTTAACAATATAGGCCGGCCGGTCCGCCACCTCGCCAGCAGCAATCATATTGGTGGTCAAGGTATCCAGTATATGTATTTTTGCTGGTTTGTCTTGCTTATTCATGGTACCTTTGCTTCCAGTCAGCAATTTTCATCAAGGCGTCCAATGGAGTCAGGGCATTGACGTCTATTTCCTGTAGCTCTTGCAGGAGCGGGCTGTAATCCGCACCATGCGCTGCACGATCTTCATCAAACAGGCTAGGCTCATAAGCCTCGATACGGGGTTGAATATGCTTTTCCGCTTCCAATTGCATAAGAATATTTTTGGCTCGGCTGAGGACGGATTTTGGCAACCCAGCCAACTGGGCAACCTGAATGCCGTAGCTTTTATCTGCCCCGCCCGGAACAATTTTACGCAGAAAGAGAATGCTGTTGCCCTTTTCCTTTACGGCAACCGAGTAATTTTTAATCAGCGGAAAGTTCTCCGCCAGCGCGGTCAGTTCGTGATAATGTGTTGCAAAAAGGGTTTTTGCCGCGCAGTTGTCCTGTATAATGTATTCTGCTACCGCCCAGGCAATGGAAAGGCCGTCAAAGGTAGAGGTACCGCGGCCAATTTCATCCAGGATAATCAGGCTGTGCTTGGTAGCATTACGGAGAATATTTGAGGTTTCATTCATCTCAACCATAAAGGTGCTCTGCCCAGAAGCCAGATCATCGGCTGCGCCCACACGGGTAAAGATACGATCGCAATAGCCAATAGTAGCGTCTGCCGCAGGAACAAAGCTACCCAAGCGAGCCATCAGGACAGTTAAGGCAACCTGCCGCATATAGGTGCTCTTTCCTGCCATATTGGGACCGGTTATCAGCATCATACGCTGGTTTTCATTATCCAAATAGCAGTCGTTGGGAATATAGTTTTCCAAACCAATCACCTGTTCCACTACAGGATGCCGGCCCTCTTTAATGATAATTGCGGAGCCATCGTTGATTTTTGGCCGACAATAATGATTGGCCATAGCCACGGTAGCCAGGGATTGCAGCACATCCACCGTAGCAACAACCTCTGCACTGCGGCGAATACGAGAAGCAGCAGCATCGACCTTGCTGCGGATTTCTGTAAACAAACGATATTCCAAAGCTGCCAGCTGGTCGCCAGCGCTCAAAATGCTGTTCTCCAGCGCCTTGAGCTCCTCGGTAATATAGCGCTCGGCATTAACCAGCGTTTGTTTGCGTATGTAGCGCTCAGGCGCTTCCGCTGTACGGCTTTTGCTAATTTCAATATAATAGCCAAATACCTTGTTAAAGCCAATTTTAAGTGTTTTTATCCCGGTTTTCTCACGCTCTTCAGCCTCCATCTGCAAAAGCTTGTCCTTCGCAGAATAAGCCAAATCACGCAGTCTATCGATTTCCGCATCATAACCCATTTTAATCACGCCGTTATCCCGAGGAGACAGCGGAGGCTCCTCACTCAGCGCTTCGTTAAGCAGCTGAGAGATATCGGTGAGCATATCCAGATTGTCAAACAAAAAACGGAACAGGCTGCTGTTCAGCCGGCCAACCAAAGAAAACAGCTCCGGCAACACGTTTAAAGTGGCTCGTAAAGCAGCCAAATCGCGCGGGCCAGCACTGCCATAGCTGATGCGGCTGATTAAACGGGGAATATCATACAATTGCCGGAGAACGGCGCGCATGTCTTCCAGCAGCATGGACTGGTCAATCAATTCAGCAACCGCATCCAAGCGTTGGACAATAGCCTCGGCAGACAGCAGCGGACTCTCAACCCATTCCCGCAACAGGCGCGCGCCCATTGCTGTTCGTGTAGAATCCAGCACCCACAGCAGCGATCCCTTGCGTTTATGCGTACGAATTGTTTCTACCAGCTCCAGATTGCGCCGGGTAGAAGCGTCCATAAACATAAACTCGTTGCTGCCATATAGCCTTATGGTATCAATATATTGCAGGGAGCGTTTTTGTGTCTGCTGCAAAAAATCAAGAATCATAGCGCAGGCGCGCGAGGCAAAAGGCTTGTCCGCCAAGCCAAGCCCTTCCACAGAAGCAATCTCAAAGTGCATCTGCAGCAGCTCTTGATGGGAGCGGGCAATATAGTTTTCGTCAAAACAGCGCGAAAGCACGCCCGCATAATTTCCTTTTACCCGCAACTGAAAGAACTTATCGTTATACAAATGCTCAGGGAGAATCAATTCCGCTGGCCGAATACGGGACAACTCATCTGCTAACCGCTCGCGCAGAGCGCTGCCGCGGATTTCCGTGGCCATAAACTCTCCGGTACTGATATCCGTGTAGGCCAGACCAAAAGCAACTTCCTCACCAGTCCGATCTACGGCCTGCCAGCAGGCAGCCAGATAATTGTGTACCGTCTCCTGCAGCATGTTGTCCTCGATGACCGTGCCGGGCGTGATGACACGAATCACATCGCGCTTGACAATACCCTTGGCCTGCTTTGGATCCTCCAATTGCTCGCAAATGGCAATTTTATAACCCTTTTCTATGAGTCTGGCCACATAGTTATTGACCGCATGATAAGGAACCCCGCACATGGGGACTTTTTCCTTTGCACCGCTAATTCCACCAGCTCGGGCCGTCAGCACCAAATTCAATTCTCTACTGGCAACGAGAGCGTCATCTTGGAACAACTCATAGAAATCACCCAAACGGAAAAACAGCAGGCAATCCGGATATTGTTCTTTAACAGCTTGATATTGCCGCATCATTGGCGTTATAATAGACAAGGTTATGCCTCCTGCTCCTCTTCCTCATCAAAGGGGAGAACCTCCCTAAACTGCGCTGGAATATAATCGGTCAGCACAATGTTGCCATCCCGCACCATTGCTAACTTAAGCGGGGAAGAACCAGCATCCTGCGGAACCGTAGCCACATGGCTGGCAATCCGCAACTGCTGCGCGCACATATTATAAACGATAATATAGCAGCTTTCATCACCTTCTGCGCCGGCATGCAGCACACCGCGACACGAGCCCATGATTACAATATTGCCGGTGGCGACGATTTCACCTCCTGGGTTAATATCGCCCATGATTACAGCATTGCCACGAATAGACATTTTTTGTCCGCTACGAATGCTTTTGGTAACAAGCAAGCTATTGCCGCCCGCCGTATGATAAATCATCTCATCGCTTTCATCATTGGGGATTTCCTTGGGTTGCGTTTTGCCTTTTGTCAAATGATATTTGGCTAAAATACTTTCAATAACAGCCAACTCTTCAGCAGAAAATTGATTTGGACGATCAATTACATACTCGGCATTGATGAAAAAATCGCCGCTATGCAACAATTTTTCTTCCAAGGCCGCACAGATTTGTCCGAACCCGGTTTCCATTGGGTCAAAATAAAAAATCAAACCGGACGGAGTGCCCTTAATATTCACAATGTTTTTATCCATGGCAACCTCCATTGGTAGAATAAACTTAACTAAATTATATTCTCCAAAATACGCACCTATTCCTGCCAAGAACTGTCACAAAGGAGCAATATGAGACACGGACTAACAGAAATCAACAAAAGAATGAAAAAGGCAATTACCAACCATAAGCTCATTGCCGATAACGAGCCAATTATGGTCGGGCTTTCTGGCGGCAAGGACAGCATGACGCTCTTGTATGCGCTAAAACAGTTTCACCGCATATCCAAATATAAGTATCAGTTGGCAGCTGGTCATGTATGTTTGGGTTTTCCTGGCGATGATACCGCTGCCATGGAAGAATTCTGCCGGCAGCTGGAGGTACCTTTGTTTATTCAGCACACACAAATTGGCGAGGTGGTCTTTGATGTGCGGCAGGAAAGCAATCCCTGCACAAAAAAAAAAAAAATGCGGCGCGGTGCGCTCAATTCCCTGGCCAAAGAGAATGGCTTTGCCAAAATCGCCCTGGCGCATCATCAGGATGACGTGGTGGAAACGCTGCTGCTCAATCTCTACTATGAAGGTAGAATCGGCTCATTTAAACCATTGACCTATTTGGATCGCATGGATTTAACCGTCATTCGTCCCTTTGTCTACGTGCCGGAGGAGCAAATTCGCTATTTTGCCCGCACCTATCCCCTGCCCGTGCTGGAGAGCCACTGCCCGCAAAACTGCCTGGGCAAACGGCAGGAAATGAAAGCCATCTGCGCACAGTTGGAAAACATGGCGCCCATGGGCAAAGATCGCGTGTGTGGCGCGCTGGATCGCCTGTTTGGCACAGACTGGGATGGCAATATCACGGCAAAGGAGCGAAAAGAATGATTTTGGTAAGCGCATGCCTATTAGGTGAAAACTGCAAATACAGCGGCGGCAACAATTACTGCCAGGCTGTAGTAGATTACCTGAAGAACAAGGAATATCTGCCCTTTTGTCCAGAGGCAGCGGGCGGCCTGCCGATTCCTCGTCCACCCTGTGAGCGCCGCGGCCAGCAGGTAGTGAGCAAGGATGGCCGGGATGAAACAGAGGCCTTTTACCAAGGCGCACAGCAGGGCCTTGCTCTTTGCCAAAAGCATGGCATTAAGCTGGCTATTTTAAAAGAAAGCAGTCCATCCTGCGGCTCCAGTCTCATTTACGATGGCAGCTTTGGAAATCGAAAAATCCCCGGAGAGGGCGTTACCGCTGCACTATTTAGACAGCATGGCATAGAGGTACTGAGCGAGGAGGATGTGAAAAGAATACTTACATAAACAAAGGAGAATGCACTATGGCATTCTCCTTTGGCATTTCCCTGCCTATAATTTATATTGTTTCCAAAAATCTTTTCGAAATTCAGCAAAATAATTGCCAA
>CALXSV010000112.1 GCA_944391235.1 uncultured Clostridia bacterium
GACCACATGAGCATGTACGGGGTAAATGCCTCCATCCCCAAAACCCTGATTCGTCACATTATAGAATATTATGCCAGCAGCACGCACAATGCTAGCCTACAGCAGGTATTAAACGATATTCTGGATACCCCGGTATCCCCGGAGCTGCTACCTACGGATGACAGCAAAAGCCTGATGCTACAAAAGACCGAGGATTTGGTGGGGCCCTATGAGCTGCATGACTTCTTCCTATATTATACCATACGCTTTGGCTATACGCCGGCAAAGGTTCTGCGTTTGGCTACCCTTGCCTTTGCTGATGCTTACCCGCCGGCTACCATAAAGAAATGGCTGCAAAGCTTTTACCGGCGCTTCTTTGCCCAGCAATTTAAACGCAGCTGCTTACCGGACGGCCCCAAGGTGGGATCGGTTACGCTTTCTCCACGCGGAGACTGGCGTATGCCATCCGACGCTTCCGCTGCTGTCTGGCTGGCCGATTTGGAAAATGAATAAAAAAACAAACGCAAACTATGTATAGCGGCTGCTAAAACCGCCTTATACTTGGAAAACAGGAGAGAAAACCCTCTGGAAAACAACAACGATCTGTTAACCAGAGGGTTTCTTTTCTTCTTCTTCAATTTAGCATACGCCTTATTTACTTTCCAACTGCTATTGGTCAATGGCCAGCGTTTTTGCAATCGCACTGACATCAGCAGACATCTGCTTATAAATCTCAATCTGTTCTTCCGTAGCTCCATCAAACTGTACATCCGTAGGATATTGCAGCAGATATACGCCATCTGCAGTCTGCATGAGGATTTCATAATCTGGCAAATCCGTGTAGTCCTGCCCCTCGGGAACAAATAGCAGCGAAAAAATCCGCCCGCCGAACTGGCGGATATCTTGATAATAAAAGGTGATTTCCTCCCCGAAAATACTGGCCGTGTACCGGGTTTGCCAGGAATCTGGCAGAACAACGGAGCAAGTACGACCGCTACTTAAAGTAAAAGACGTTCTGGTTCCCGTTAGAGGCGGCCTGTTCTCCAGCAAATCCAGATAAAAACGTACATCCGCCAGAGTACCGGAAATAATTCCCTGCAACAAATCGCCATTGACAGACTTTTGCACAGAATCAAATGTAATATTCAGGCTGCCGCTGCTGCCGTCTGCCACTAAATAACCATACATGAAAATCTGATTGTCCAGAATTACAGTAGGCTCCTCATCTTCAGCCAGATGAATCTGCATGACCTGTGCGCCATAGTAGTTGTCCAGAGATTCAGCACTGCCATAAACCTCCATAAAATGCTCGTCCGCATTATAGACGATTAGCTGGCCCTGAATATAGTACTGCATATCATAGAGCATCTGCCATACACGCTGACATTCCTGTGCAGAGCGCTGCAAAACATCTTTATATGCAGTGATTAACTCCGGGCTTTTAAAAGGGCTGCATACAAAATGCGTATTATCCACCTGATAGGAGCAGCTTATGTACACCGTGCCGTCAGCTGTAACATAATAAGCAGGCAGACTGCTATCAGCGACAAAAATGAGGTAGCCGTCGGTAGACACTTGTCCATTCTCCGCGGACAAAGCAGCCAGTTCATCAAGCAGTCCTTGGTCAAAGTACATATTAGGTGTAAGTGTTAGCGTAGGATAAAGCTCATAATGACATTCCCCATCAACAAAACAGCCGTTCTCCTCAGCCTGCAGTACAGAGGTAATTTGAGCAGTTGGATAGCACTGCAAAACCGATTGCCGTACCTGTGTAAAGGGAGAAGCAGGCTGCGCGCTATCGCTATCCTCCGTTTGTCCATCCGGCGTAGCGCCACAGGCAGTCAGCACAAAGCATAGAGCGACCAGCAAAGTCAGCATCCCCCACAAGCATTTTTTCATGTAAAACTCCCCCTTTTTACATCTCCCCTAGCTCACCTGCACAGGTCAGACAGCTCTTATCGCAACCGGCGCTGCCGCACAACCTCATAAATCAGAACAGCTGTGGCTGTAGATACATTCAGCGAGCCAATCTTTCCCCGCATGGGTAGGGCTGCTACCATATCGCAGTTCTTTTTGAGCAGTGGTGAAACGCCCTGCCCTTCACCGCCCATTACCAGAGCCAACGGACCTGTCAGATTGATATCCCACAACAAATCCCCATCCATATCGCCAGCCACTACCCAGCATCCTGCGGCCTTTAACGCCTCCACCGCCTGGTTGAGGTTGGACACTCTGGCTACCGGCAAATAAGCAGCTGCACCAGCA
The DNA here is from genome assembly GCA_944391235.1 of uncultured Clostridia bacterium. Classification (GTDB taxonomy): domain Bacteria; phylum Bacillota; class Dehalobacteriia; order UBA4068; family UBA4068; genus CALXSV01. Next base: position 2,245 of record CALXSV010000112.1, read on the forward strand.
GAGGTTTTCATTACGGTTTGCGTTACCGATACAGCCCGGCGGCGGGGAATGACTACCCCATGGGCGCCAGCTACCTGCGCGGTGCGGATAATTGCACCCAAATTATGTGGGTCCTCCACGCCATCAAGAATAATAATAAAAGGGTCCTCTCCTCGGCTACTGGCTGCCGCCAGCATATCGCCAATGTCCGCATACTCCACTGCGGCCAACTCAGCAGCAATACCGCGGTGGTCGGCTCCGGCAATCCGCGCTAACTGCGCCTTAGGCAGTTTGCGGCAGGGAATCCCCCGCTCCTTACAAAGTTTAAATACCGAGGCGGCAAAAGCCGCCTCATTGTTTTCCGCCAGCATAACCTTATTAATTGTCTGACCGCTTTTCAATGCTTCTAACACAGCATTACGGCCGCAAATCATTTCTCCCTTTTCACGTTCTGCCACAGCAATTCTCCTTCACTCAAGCCGTTTCCTCATAAAAACAACGCTCCCCCTTACAGCTCCTCCAGCATCTGCTGGAACAGGGAGAAAGCGCGCTCTACCGGCTCGGTGGAGCGCATATCAACTCCGGCCTCAGCCAGCAAATCCAGCGGATCCTTACTACAACCGCCAGCCAGAAAATGCAGGTAACGCTCGCGCGCCTCCGCCGCCTTAAGCGGATCCGGATCCAGCAGGCCCATGGCCAGGGAAGACGCAGCACAAAAGCCCGTAGCATATTTGTATACATAAAAGGCCCGGTAAAAATGCGGGATGCGCGCCCATTCCCAGCGGATTGCCTCATCCACAAACACGGCATCACCAAAATAATCCCGATTCAGCTGGTAATACATATCGCACAAGGACTCTGCATTCAAAGGCTGTCCCGCAGCGGCAGCCTGATGCGTCAGAAGCTCAAACTCAGCAAACATAGTCTG
>CALXSV010000113.1 GCA_944391235.1 uncultured Clostridia bacterium
GGCATACGGCTTATGATAAGCCAGTCTGGCTCGCTGGTCTGGCCAGAGTGGCTTTGGCTGTCGCAATCATGCAGGGCGGGCTGAGTATGCTGCTTATAAAGGGTACTTTGTCTAGTTTAACAAGAAAAGTAGAGGAGGATGGTTAGATATGTATGTAATCGGGATAACTGGCCTGCGTAAAAAACGCCAACTGCTTGTTCGGGGCGCTTTGCTGGTTTTGCTGCTGATGGCGGCCGCTGTATTACTGCTACATTCCTTATCTGGCAAGGCTGTGCAGCCGCTTGAGGATGTTTCAGCAGATGAAGTTTCTTTGCTTGCGGCCGATGATCAAGCCGGGGAATATTGGGGACAGTTGTTGCTGAAAGCTGGCGTTGCAGCAGGATTATGATTGTTAACGCCGAATTTTGACTTTAGAATAAAGTCTGTGGAGGCTCTGGCTGATGGCAACAGCTATATCTGAGATAATTGCCGAATATATAGATGAGTTGGTTATTGTACAGGGACTTTCTGCACAGACAGTGGATAACTACAGCAGGGATCTATACCGCTTTTTACATTTTGCCCAATCTAGAGATATTCACAGCACGCAAGAGCTAAGCGAGGCGCTGCTGCTGGATTTTCTTGCTGCGGAAAAAGCAGCTGGACATAGCGCGGCAACGCGTGCCCGCCGTTTGTCCTGTCTGCGCGGTTTTTGTCGGTATATGGCGCGGGAAGGTGTGGCGCCGCGGGATATCAGTCAAAATATCCGCTCTCCCAAGCAGCAGCGTCCCTTCCCTTACGCACTCAGCCAGGCAGAAATGTCGCGCTTGCTGGCTGCGCCAGACACAAGCACGTTATTGGGTATGCGCGACCAGGCCATGTTGGAGCTAGGTTATGGCTGCGGCCTGCGCGTATCTGAACTAATTGGGCTAAGTGTATATGATATAGATTATGAGGCTGCTTTTGCACGCATTTTTGGCAAAGGCGCAAAGGAGCGCATGGTGCCTATAGGTGAATTTGCCAATCGCGCTGTGCAAAAGTATTTGCGTGATAGCCGGCCGCAGCTGCTTAAGCAGAAAACTACGCAGGAGCTGTTTGTGAATGCCCGTGGGGACAAGCTGTCCCGCAGCGGCTTCTGGCGGATTCTTAATCAGTACGGTAGAACGCTTAAACTGGAGGTACACCCACATACGCTGCGGCACAGCGCAGCTACCCATATGTTGGAAAATGGTGCAGATTTGCGTATTTTACAGGAATTTCTTGGGCATAGCGATATTAGTACCACGCAAATCTATGTTAAGATGGATAAAAGCGAGTTAAAAAGCATTTATCGTCACTATCATCCCAGGGCCAGAGTAGGGGAGGAATAGAGTTATGAAACGTTTTATTATTGTTGTTATGGATAGCGTTGGCTGCGGTGCGCTTCCCGATGCGGAAGCGTATCATAGCCTGGGCGCTAATACTTTAGGGCATATTGCGGAGCAGGTGGAGCTAAAGTTGCCTAACCTGGCCCGATTAGGTCTGGGTAATATCCTACCATTACGCGGCATTACACCAGTGGACAAACCACTGGCAGCATGGGGCAAAATGAAGGAAATTTCCTGCGGCAAGGATACGACCACCGGACACTGGGAAATGGCTGGACTGGTATTTTCACAGCCTTTGCCCACTTATCCGCAGGGATTTCCAGAGGAATTGGTTGCGCAGTTTTGCCAGGCCATTGGTAGTGATGTGTTGGGAAACTGCGTGGCCTCTGGTACAGAAATCATTAAGCAGCTGGGCGAAGAGCATATGCGTACTGCTAAGCCTATTCTTTATACCTCGGCGGACAGCGTATGCCAGATTGCCGCTCATGAGGAGATTATTCCCTTGGAGCGCCTGTATGAGATATGCCGTATTGCCCGGAAAATTTGGACGGGAAAGCATGGCGTAGGTCGCGTGATTGCCAGACCCTTTATCGGTCAAGATGCAGCCTCCTTTGTCCGCACGGAAAACAGGCAGGATTTTTCTCTGGAGCCGCCGGCCGGCGGATTGCTCTCCGTAGTTCGTAAGGCCGGCTTATGTGTAAGCAGCGTAGGAAAAATCTATGATATCTTTGCCGGACAGGATGTGGATGTTGCGTTGCCTGGGCACGATAATGCGCAATCCATGCAATCGCTATATCAGGCGCAGGACACTGCGCAGGATGGCTTGATTTTTGCCAACTTTGTGGATTTTGATATGCTCTATGGGCACCGCAATGATGTTATTGGTTATGCGCAGGCTCTGGAGCAGTTTGATGCAGGAATCCCGCAAATGCTGGAGCGTTTGTCAGAGGATGATATACTGGCTATTTGTGCAGACCATGGCAACGACCCCACCTCACAGAGCACAGATCATGACCGGGAGTATGTGCCGCTGCTGGTCTATGGCAAGAAGTGTCAGGCAGTAAATCTGGGTGTACGCAGTAGCTTTGCTGATTTGGGACAGACCGCAGCCGAGTTTCTGGGGGCAAAAGCCATCCCAGCGGGAGAAAGCTTTTTATCTTTACTGCGTTAGGCACAGTCTGTTGCAGGCCGCTGGCGATGAAAGCAGAGGAGGATTTTATGGACGCGATTTCCATTTTAGCAAAAAAACGCGACGGGCTGGCGTTAAGCAGGGAAGAAATTCGCTTTTTTGTGCGGGGGTGCGTAGATAAATCGATTCCGGACTATCAGGCGGCTGCCTTTTTGATGGCAGTAAGAATAAACGGCTTTACGCATGATGAAACACTATATCTGACGCTGGAAATGGCGCATTCCGGTGAGATGCTGGATTTATCCGATATACCGGGGATTAAGGTAGACAAGCATTCGACGGGCGGGGTTGGCGATAAGGTTTCCTTGATTCTTATGCCCATTGCCGCGGCTGCTGGTTTGAAGGTGGCAAAAATGTCCGGACGAGGATTGGGGCACACAGGCGGCACGCTGGATAAGTTGGAAGCCATTCCCGGTTTTCAGGTTAGTTTGCCGATTTCTGCCTTTAAGGAGCAGGTGCGCACCACGGGTATCTCCATTATCAGCCAGAGCGCCAATTTGGCACCGGCAGATAAGCTTTTTTACGCGTTGCGTGATGTTACGGCTACGGTTGACAGCATTCCACTGATCAGCGCCAGTATTATGAGCAAAAAGCTCGCTATGGGCGCGCAGGTATTGCTATTGGATGTAAAATGCGGTAGCGGTGCACTGATTCAGGAAATAGAAGGCTGCCGTCAGCTGGCCAAAAATATGGTTGAAGTAGGTAAAGCTGCAGGCATTCAAACCATAGCGGCTATTACCGATATGAATCAACCGCTTGGCAATGCCGTGGGTAACGCACTGGAGGTACGTGAGGCGCTGCAAGTTTTGCGCAATGGCGGCCCTGCGGATTTGCGCAAGGATGTGCTAGCTTTGGCTGCAGCGATGTTTTGTCAGGCCGGATTGTGCGCTACCCAGGAGGAGGCAACTGCACTGGCTGCGCAGCAGCTAGAATCCGGTGCAGCTTTTGCAAAGTTTGTTGATTTTGTCCGGGCACAAGGCGGAGATAGCGATTTTGCCAAACTACCGGAGGCTGGTACGCAATATGCCTATCGTGCAGCAGCAAACGGCTGGATTACCGGTTTTGACGCTACGCTGGTTGGTAAAGCCGCCATGGTGCTGGGCGCTGGACGTTTGCGCATGGAGGATCAGATAGATCCGGCGGCCGGCCTGCTATTACAGAGGCATATTGGCGATCCCGTGCAGGCTGGAGACATTGTAGCTGTTTTGCATACCAATACGCAGGATAAAATCGCACCTGCCTGTGCGATGTTGGACAAGGCTGTGCGTATTGGCCAAAGCCCGCTGCCACCGCCTCCATCGATCTATGAATTTATCTCCTAAGCTATTAGGTAGAGGAAAAGGAAAAATGACTACTTTTGCCTACTGTGCGCTATATCTGTTGCTGGTTAATTTGATTGCTTTTGTGCTGTATGGTGTGGATAAACGACGGGCCCGGCAGGGAAGATGGCGTATTTCGGAATCCACGCTTTTGGGGATTGCGCTGCTTGGTGGTGCAATCGGCGCTATGGTAGGGATGAAGGTGTTTCACCACAAAACCAAGCATAAAAAGTTTTCCCTTGGCCTGCCGGTAATTTTTGTGCTGGAAATGGCGCTGGTTTTATACATAAGTCTTCGCTAGGCAGGGAGGAGGTGAAGGGAAATGCAGATTTTGTTTAAGGGAGTGTCCATTCATATCAGCGACTGGAGTGTGCGTCTAAAATATGCCATGTTGTTTTTTGCCGTGTTGACTGTTGTCGCTCTGAGCCTATTTTTAGGTGGCAATTTTCGCTTCCCTTTTCTTTCTTTGGCCTTTCTGTGTGGTGGTGTGACGGCGTTTCTTTTTAGCATTAAGCAGCTCAATCTTTACTTCAAGCTAAAAAAGACAGCGCTGCGGCTGTCTTTGGCCATAGCGGGCGTTACGCTTTTTACGCTGGGTTTATATGCTGGTATATGGCAAATCGTTTCCGTATTAATCAGCCTTTAAAAACAAACTAAATCTTACTGTAGAGCCTGCCATCGGATGGTAGACTCTATTTTTATACAATATTAATGAATGACCAATGAATGATCATTGACTTATTTATACAACTTATTATAGAATAAGTATTGTGAGTTTTTCCGACAATTTTACCTGTGTAGATAAACTATTGGAGAAAATAAAATGGATATAAAGCAAGAATCCCTCGCCATGCATGAACAACTGCGCGGCAAAATAGAAGTGATTAGTCGCTGCCCGGTTAACAACACCCATGACCTTACGCTGGCTTACACGCCGGGCGTTGCAGAGCCCTGCCTGAAGATAGCTGAGAACAAAGAGCTTTCCTATCTCTATACCCGCCGCTGGAACAGTGTGGCGGTTATCAGCGACGGTACTGCGGTGCTGGGTTTGGGCGATATTGGCCCGGAGGCTGCCATGCCGGTTATGGAAGGAAAGTGCGTGCTGTTTAAAAGCTTTGCCAATATTGATGCTTATCCGCTTGTGCTGGCCAGTAAGAATGTGGATGAAATTGTACAGACCATACGCCTGCTGGCACCCAGTTTTGGGGGCATTAATTTGGAGGATATTTCCGCACCGCGTTGCTTTGAAATTGAGCAGCGCTTAAAAGAAGTATGCGATATTCCGGTTTTCCATGATGACCAGCATGGAACCGCCATTGTTATGATGGCAGGACTGCTGAATGCGTTAAAGGTGGTAGGCAAAAGACTGGATGAAATCAGCGTTGTTACCAGTGGTGCGGGTGCAGCTGGGACCGCGGTTGTACGTTTGTTGCGGGCTATGGGCTTAAAGGATGTGGTTGTCTGCGATAGAAAGGGCGCGATTTACGCGCAGCGCGGTGATTTGAATCCGCAAAAAGCAGATCTGGCTCAGTTGTGTAATTCGCAAAAACGCGGCTCTTTACCAGAAGTGATCGAAGGAGCTGACGTTTTTATTGGTGTATCCTCACCAGGCTTATTGAATCGGGATATGGTAAAACGTATGGCCAAGGATGCGATTATCTTTGCCTGCGCCAATCCTACGCCAGAAATCTTTCCTGATGAGGCCAAGGCTGGTGGCGCTGCTGTTATTGCTACCGGACGCAGTGATTTCCCCAATCAGGTTAACAATGTTATGGCCTTTCCTGGTATTTTCCGTGGTGCTTTGGATGTTCGAGCCAGCAA
>CALXSV010000114.1 GCA_944391235.1 uncultured Clostridia bacterium
ACCTTGACTTATTGCCGCTAAATTGCTAAACTTATGAGGTTGTATGTATTATCTATGGAGGTATCGAATTATGTGTGGTAAACCTACTTTTTACATCACTACGCCCATCTACTATCCCAGCGATAAGCTGCATATTGGTCATGCTTATACGACTGTTGCGGCAGATACCATGTCGCGCTATAAAAAGATGCGCGGTTATGATACCTACTTTTTAACCGGATCGGACGAACACGGCCAGAAAATCCAGCGTAAGGCGGCCGAGGCTGGCGTAAGCCCCAAGGCTTATGTGGATGAAATTATTAAGAACTTCAAAGAGCTATGGCGGGTGCTGCAAATCAGCAACGATGATTTTATCCGCACCACAGACCCGGCGCATGAAAAATTCTGTCAGGATTTTTTCCAAAAAATCTATGACCAGGGCGATATTTATAAATCTGAGTACAGCGGCTGGTACTGCACCAGCTGCGAGACCTTTTTTACAGAATTGCAGGTAGGAGAGGAGCATATTTGCCCGGATTGCGGTAAGCCGGCTGAGCTGATGAAGGAGGAAAGCTATTTCTTCCGCATGAGCAAATATGCCGACCGTTGGATGCAGTTTATTGCGGATAATCCGGATTTTATCCAGCCGGAAAGCCGCCGCAATGAAATGGTTAACTTTGTTAAGCAAGGGTTGGATGACCTGTGTGTTTCGCGTACCACCTTTGATTGGGGCATTCCCGTTCCCTTTGATTCCAAGCATGTGATTTATGTGTGGTTTGACGCACTGATTAACTATATGTCCGCCTTGAAAAAGCAGGGCGAGGATGTATATGAAAAATTTTGGCCAGCAGACGTACATTTGGTTGGTAAGGATATTATCCGCTTTCATACCATTATCTGGCCGATTATGCTGATGGCCGCAGATTTGCCCCTGCCCAAAAAGGTATTGGGTCATGGTTGGGTGCTGCTGGGCGACGGCGGTAAGATGAGCAAATCCAAGGGAAATGTGGTGGACCCGTTGGTGCTGTGTCGCAAGTACAGCTCTGACGCCATCCGCTACTTTTTAATGCGTGAAATGGGCTATGGCACGGACTGCAACTATTCGGAAGAGATGCTGGCTCTGCGGATTAACACGGATTTGGCCAATGACTATGGCAACTTACTTTCCCGCACCACGGGTATGATTAGTAAATTTCAGAAGGATGTTGTGCTGGCTCCCGGTGCAGGCACAGACTTCGATGCCGAGCTGATTGCCCTGGCTAAGGCTACGCCGGAGCGTTTTGCCGCTTTGATGGATAACATGGAATGGTCCAATGCGCTGGCTGAACTGTGGAAGCTGGTCAACCGGGCCAATAAATATATTGATGAGGCTGCTCCCTGGGCCTTGAACAAGGCTGGAGAAAAAGAAAAGTTGGCTACCGTACTTTATAACATGGTCGAGGTGGTACGGATGGTAACCATTATGGTCAGTCCGGTTATGCCTTCCCTGCCGCAGCGCGTATGGGCGCAGTTGGGCATTGCCGACCGTCCAGAGTTGGCGACTTGGGACAGCCTGCGCTGGGGTGCTTTTCCGGCTGGTACGCAGATTGACCGTGGCGAACCGCTGTTTCCGCGCATTGATTTGGATGCTTTGGACGATATGCCGCTGGCCGAGGCAGAGGCATCTGCGCAAACCGAGGCAGTAGCAGAGTCGGCTTGCAGCTGCGAGCCTGTGGAGCCGGAGTGTGTATATGATGACTTTGCCAAGGTAGATATACGTGTGGTGCAGGTATTGGATTGCTTTAAGGTACCTAAGGCAGACCGTCTGCTACAGTTTAAACTGGAAATGGCAGGGCAGGAATTTACCGTTGTTTCCGGTATTGCCCAGTGGTATGAGCCACAGCAATTGATTGGTAAAAAGCTGCTGTGGGTTGCCAACTTGGCGCCGCGCAAAATCCGTGGCGTAGAATCGCGCGGCATGCTACTTTCCGCGGCGCAGGGGGATTGTCTGGCTGTTGTGGAAGCGCCGGAGAACATGCCAACCGGTTCGCGCGTCTGCTAAACCTTTCCAAAATATTTGGCGTAGGGCGCGTATGCGTTCTGCGCCTCTTTCATATTACCGCTTAATATAAGGAGAGAAAAATGGCAACTGTATATGATACCCATGCGCATTTAGATGATAAGCAACTGTATCCAGATATCGAGCAGATTTTACAGCATGCGAAAGAGGCTGGCGTTACCCGCATCAATACGATTGGCTGCGATTGGAAAAGCTCGTTAATGTCTGTACGTATTGCTGAGAAATATCCGCAGCAGGTCTGGGCGGCGGTTGGTGTGCATCCGCATGAAACAGAGCGGATGGCTGCCGATTGCGTGGAGCGCCTTTTTGAGCTGGCTAAGGCGGAAAAGGTAGTGGCCTGGGGAGAAATTGGTCTGGATTATTACCGAGACCATTCTCCACGTGATGTGCAGCAACGCAGATTGCGCGAGCAGATTGCGGCTGCCAAAGAGGCCGGTCTGCCAATTATTATCCATGATCGCGACGCACATGCGGATATTGTGAATATATTGAAGGAGGAGCATGGCGGGGTAAACGGCGGCGTATTCCACTGCTTTTCCGGGAGCTGGGAGATGGCTAAGCAATGCATGAATATGGGCTTTCGCATTTCCTTTGCCGGGCCTCTGACCTATAAAAATGCGCGCATCCCTGTGGAAGTGGCCGGTCAAGTACCGCTGGACTATTTGCTGGTGGAAACAGACTGTCCTTATTTAACGCCAGAGCCTTACCGCGGCAAACTTAATGAGCCGGCACGCGTGGTGTACACCTTGTCCCGTTTGGCAGAGATTCGTAGAATGGACTATGATTTGCTGGCTTTGCAAACTACCGAAAACGCCTGCCAATTGTTTGGCTGTAAATAAATATTGCAATATCGAATCATTTAAAAGGTTTTTCTCAAAAAGAGAGAGAATACTACATTTTTATTACATTTTGAACAGGAGTGTCCCATATGAAATACATCAGCACCCGCAATGCCTCCTTAAAGGTGAGCGCCTCACAGGCCATTATTTCCGGATTGGCGCCGGACGGCGGATTATTTTTGCCGGAAAGTATTCCAACGGTTACGCCGCAGTTTATTGAACAGCTGGCCGATATGGATTATGCAGCGCGCGCTGCTGCCGTACTGGGGCTGTTTTTGGATGATTTTTCTGCGCAAGAGCTATCTGATTTTACCGCTGCCGCCTACTCTGCAGCCAAATTTCCGGTTGCCGGGACTGCTCCCGTGGTCAAGGTAGGGGATAGTGCCTATATTTTAGAGCTGTTTCATGGTCCAACCTGTGCTTTCAAAGATTTTGCGCTGCAAATGCTGCCCTATTTGCTGACCGCCTCCCTGCGTAAGAATGGCGTGGATAAGACTGTGATGATACTGGTTGCTACCTCCGGAGATACGGGTAAGGCGGCCTTGGAAGGTTTTGCGGGTGTGCCGGGCACCAAAATCTGTGTCTTTTATCCGCATGGCGGAACCAGCAATATTCAGCGCCTACAAATGACAACCCAAAGCGGCGACAATGTGATGGTTGCCGCGGTAGAGGGCAATTTTGACGATGCGCAAAATGGTGTCAAGGCTATTTTTACCGACAGCGCTTATGCGCAGGAGCTGGCTATGCATAACTGCATTTTATCTTCTGCCAATTCCATTAACTGGGGGAGGCTGGTGCCGCAGATTGCTTATTATTTTTCCGCCTACTGCGATTTGCTGCGCAGCGGCGTTGTGAAAATGGGTGACAAAATCAATGTAACGGTTCCCACCGGCAACTTTGGCAATATTTTGGCTGCCTATTACGCCAGAGCCTGCGGTTTGCCCATTGGCCGTTTGATTTGTGCCTCCAACCGCAACCGCGTTTTAACGGATTTTATCCGCAGTGGTGTTTATGATAAAAACCGGCCCTTTTATTTGACCTCCTCGCCCTCCATGGATATTCTCATTTCTTCCAATCTGGAGCGCCTGCTTTACCTGTTATGCGGCGGAGATGTGGAGCTGCGTCAGCTGATGTCTGCGCTGCAAACAGAGGGGAAATATCAAATCAGCGGACAAATGCTGGAAAATTTGCAGGCTGTGTTTTATGGTGGCTGTGCGGATGAAGCCGCTACTGCGGCCAGCATTCAATCCCTGTATGCGAAAAGCGGCTATCTATGCGATCCGCATACCGCAGTTGGCGTGCATGTGTATCAGGAATATCTTGCCGCCAGCAAGGATAGCACACCTACGGTAATTGACGCGACTGCCAGTCCCTTTAAATTTTGCGGCAGTGTGTTGTCCGCACTGGGCCAGACCGCGGCTACAGATGATTTTGCCATGTTCGAGCAGATTGCGCAGGCTTCCGGTCAGGCGGTTCCTTCTCAGTTGGCAGAGCTAAAGCATAAGGCGGAGCGCTTTACTCAAGTGGTGCAGCCCACGGAAATGAAAGCAGTGGTCTCTGCCTTTGCTGCCCGATAAACAGGGAATAAACGAAACAACGCAAGAGAAAGAAGGTTGATGCAATGAAGTATGTTGTAATGTTGGGCGACGGTATGGCGGATTTTGCCGTGCCGGAGTTAGGCAACCGCACGCCTTTACAGGCAGCCTACAAACCCAATATGGACTGGCTGGCGCAGCATGGCGCTGTGGGCATGGTGCAAACAGTGCCGGAGGGTATGTCTCCCGGATCGGATACAGCCAATCTGTCTGTAATGGGCTATGACCCCCGAGAGGGTTATAGCGGACGCTCTACGCTGGAAGCGCTTACTAAGGGTATAGCTTTGGCAGATGACGGTGTAACCTTCCGCTGCACCCAAGTTACG
>CALXSV010000115.1 GCA_944391235.1 uncultured Clostridia bacterium
TGCTGATGAACTGAATACGCTCCAACTCGTCCATCTGTAAGCGGCCAACCTGATGCGGTTCCTTCACCTGCATAAAGGCATGTTCCAGCAACTGTACATTGAATACCGGCCGGCCGGAAGCCAAAAAGGCCTCGTGCGGATTGCTGGGATACTCCTGTCGGAATACCTCCTCGCTGCCGTTGCAGTTGGCACGAATGCACCATCTGCGCCAGACCAGCTGCCCATCATGTAAGCCGTATAAATCCTTGAGCTGCTGCTCCTCCTCGCTGATCTGAAAATCCGACGGAACGGGCATCGTATATTCGGGATCGTCAAACCAGGCGAAAAACAGAGGTGTAAACTCGCTTTCTCCGCGCTCGGCACGCAGCCATTCCTGATGAAAAGCACCGCCAATGCCATTGGCCGTGCTTTCAATAATCACCACCGTGCCTGGCAAATTGGGTACCTGCTGTAAGGCTGAGGTCATGGTCTGCTCGGCATAGGGCCAAAAAGCCAGCTCGGATAGATGCAGCATCTTAGTGGTATCGCCGCGGATATCCTTATTGACCGCTGTCTCAATTTCAATGCGGCTGCGCAGGCCGGGGTTCAGGCGTTTCTCCTTTGGTACATTGGAGGGATTTTCAAAAATAATCTCTTTGGCATTGGAGGCGCGCCGCATGGGTTGAAATTCCAGCGGCAATTTTTCATAGAAGAGGCGGTGCTTGTCCAATATCTTGGTGGAAACATCGCTCTTGTGGGTAATAATCATGCAACGCATGTTTTCGTTGGTGCAGGCAGCATGAAAAAACATGGCCGAGGTCCAAGTAGAAAAACCCAGCTGTCGGGCTTTCAGCACAATCAGGCGTACCGGCTTTCCGGCCCGGTACTGCTGCATATACTCCCGATAAATACGCTGCTGGGCCTGATTGAAAACAAAGGGAGCAATCTCGCCGCTTTTGGTCTGAATTTTCAGCAGCTCTTCAATATAGATTTGCGGCTCTTCCAGCAGGATGCTTAAATCCTGTAAATCCGCAGCGGATAATCCGCCGGCGCTGTCATGCGACGCTGCGCTGTGCACGGTTGCCTGTAGGCTCTGTTTGTTTGCTTCCACTCTATCCCTGGCCTTTTCTGCTTACTCTCCCCGCCCCTCGCTGTTAATCCGTTTGCTCCGGCTTCGTGCTGCACTACGGCTGCCAGCGCCTTTTTTCTCTGCTGGCGACCGTGCTGTCTGGCGGCTACGAATCCGCCTGAGCATTTCTTCATACCGCAGGCTCTGCTGCCGCTCCTCCCCGCGCCTATCATAGCCAAAGAGCTTGTTTAACACGTTGTTGGCGCCGCTAACCGCGCTTTTGCCATCGCTGTTGCCGGCAATATCCAGCCAGGAGGCCTCGCACTTTATCATCCACGCGCCCAGCAGCTCGCTGCGCTGTTGATAAAAATCCACCGCATCCGCTGTCTGCTCCTCTATCTGCGGCTGTCCAACAGAGCCGTCCTTCCAGCGAGAAAAAGTTGCCTTATCAATACACAGCACATCGCAGATGTTGATCGGCGACATGGGCAGGCCCAATTCGCGACGGCGCTCCCACTCCTCGGTTAAGCGGCGATCAATCTCCGCGATCTGCTGCTCTATGGGCAAACGGCCCACACTGTTAGCCAGCATATCTGCATCTCTCCTTTGCTGGGTATAAGAAAAGGCCGTTAGCGAAAATCTGCTAACAGCCACTTTTTGCACTTTACTCTATTATAGCATGGATTTTCCAAAAACTGGAGAGCTGAAAAATTTTTTCCATTCAGAGAGTCCACTCGACAAATCAGCCCATGGGTCGGAAAAAACGCTGTTACAGACTATACAGAGGCAAAAGAATGTGCTATAGTTCCACTAGCGGCCAGTATACTGCAAGCTAAATCGAGCCTGCCGCAAATTGAGCCATAGCGAGGGGATGCGCTTATGCATTACACAAAGGTGAAAGGCATTTTATCCGCCAAAAACGGGATGAACCTGTACCGCGGTTGCACACACGGCTGTATTTACTGCGATTCACGCAGCAGCTGCTACAACATGTCCCATGCCTTTGAGGATGTGGAAGTTAAGGAAAACGCCCTTGAGCTGCTGGAGCAGGCACTGCGCAGAAAGCGGCAAAAATGCATGATCGGCACCGGCGCCATGACCGACCCCTATATTCCCCTGGAGCAGGAGCTGGGCTACATGCGCCGCGCGCTGGAGCTGATTTACCAGTATGGCTTTGGCGTTACCATAATTACCAAGTCCAATCTCATTATGCGTGATTTGGATTTGCTGCAAAAAATAAACAACAGGAGCAAATGCGTGGTGCAAATGACCCTGACCACGCATGACGAGGCGCTGTGCAAGAAGCTGGAGCCCCATGTATGCAGCACCAGGGAGCGCGTTGCCGTGCTCCAGCAAATGCACGAGGCCGGCATTCCCACCGTGGTCTGGTTGTGCCCCATCCTGCCTTTTATTAACGATACAGAAGAGAACCTGCGCGGCATTTTTGGGGATTGCATACAAGCCGGCGTCTACGGCGTGATTTGCTTCGGCATGGGCCTCACGCTGCGCCAGGGCAACCGGGAATATTTTTATCAGCAGTTGGATCGCCACTTTCCGAGGTTAAAAGAAAAGTATATCTATACCTATGGCAGCCGCTACTCTCTGGCCAGCCCCAATAGCAGGCAGCTGATGCGCCTGTTTCATCAAACGTGTGCGCAGCATGGTATTGCCCATAACAATGAGGAAATTTTTAACTATCTTCATACCTTTGAGGAAAAGTCAGGCGCAACCCAGCTCTGTCTGTTTGAGTAGCCGACAGCTCCCCATTCAGCAAAACGCTTGGCTTTTCGCCCCATTTAAAAAAGCATGCTGATCTGCCAGACAGCCAATCAACATGCTTTTGCAAGCAATTCTCACAGCACAGATACAAAACGATAGTCCGGCGCAATCTCCGCATACAGCGTATACAGATAATCGCATCGCTCCAGCGGAGGCGGCATACTGGTAAAACTACCAGAGGCCCAGTCATAGATCTCAACCACCGGGGCGGTATGGTAGCTTACGCTGTAATCCGGATCCTGAGGTCTCCCCTCCGTAAGAATCATATAATGCTCGGTGATTTCCACGGTAATGTAGGGAGAGTACTGCCATAAATAGATCAGCGTCTCATCCTGTGCGTCATAATAGGCGTTTTCATAGGCAATAAAGCGGTAGAGCACGGGCTCCTCTATCTCGTCTCGACTGGCTTCGGGCAGATATTTGGCGTCCTCTGTTACATAGCGAAGATATCCGCCAACATTATCCGCTTCCGGGGCCAGATAGATATCCGTATAGCTGCCATCTTCATTCAGCCGGCTAAATTCACCCGCCCTTACTTCCGATAGCGTATTGTAAAAAGAGGATTCCCAGGAATACAGCGAAAACAGCTGTTTTAGCTGTGGCCCGAAGACAATTGCCGCAGCAATCAGGAGTATTAGCAGAGACATAAAGATGGTGTATGTTCTTTCCTTCTTATCCATGCATACCCTCCGCAAATTGGCTTATCCAGAACAGTCGCCTGCCCTTATCGTCCGCAGCCAGCCTTTCACCAGGCAGCACTTATGCACATTGTAACGCAGGATTGTCCTGCATACAAGAGCATTTTGCATAAATTCTTTTCTGGCTCTTTGTATTATTCTACCAATGCGCACCACCCTTCGGAGCAGGCCAACCCTCTTCAGCTACATAGTTATAAATAAGAGGCTTGCCAGTAGCAAGCCTCTTTTGCCCAACTCTTCAGCGTACGAATTCAAAGCGATAGTCCGGCGCCATTTCCGCGTACAGCGTATACAGGTAGTCGCATTCTTTAAGCGGTGTCGTGTTATCCTCGGAATGAGCCGCAGCTTCCATCAGGGAATGGCAATCATAAATCTCTACTGCGGGTGGCATATCATATTCCGAGAGGTAAACATAAGGGGCCTCATTCCTTACCTCCGTAAAAATCAGGTAATTCTCCGTCACCTCAATCATAATGGAAGGTGAATATCTCCACAGGTAGATTCTCGTTTCATCCTCCTCGTCATAATAAGCGTTTTCATAGGCAATAAGGCGGTAAAGCACAGGCTCCTCTATTTCATCGCGGCTGGCGTCAGGTAAATATTTGCCGCACATCCCGTCGGTATTATCTTTTGTCGGAATAAAAAGGCTCAAAGCAGCGCCCAGACTCGCTTCATGGCCTAAATATAGGCAGTCATATTCGCCCGTATCCATATTCCAGCGGTAAAATTCTCCTGCCCTGCCCTGCTGCCGCAGCAGAGTACTTTGAAAATAAGTTTCATGTGGTTGCGGCTGTAAAACCGGCCATAGATAGAAGTAAAACATAGCAAAAAGCAAGAATAGAGCTATACATAACAGCAAAATCCTTTGATAATTTTTGCAAATAAAAGGTATTATTTTCATTTAATCAGCCCTTCCAACAGCTATGTAGGCAGTGTTGTATTGATTATAAATGGAGCTGTCTGCCATTCACAAGAGCATTTTGCATAAATTCTTTTTTGGATTTTTGTATTATTCTACCAATGCGCACCGCCCTTCGGAGCAGTCCAACTCTCTTCAGCTACATAGTTATAAATAAGAGGCTTGCCAGTAGCAAGCCCCTTTTGCCCAACCCCTCAGCGCAGGATTACAAATTCGTATGTAGGCGTAATCTCCGCATACAGCGTATATAGAGAGTCGCACCGCTCCAGCGGGATAGTGACTTCTTGATAATAAGTGGTATTTTCCGGTATAGGCGTACAGTCATACACCTCCACAACAGGAGGCTCACTGTATACATCCGTGTAATGTAGATCATTGGGATAGGCGGTCCTGCCTTCCGTCAGGATTATGTAGGTTTCCGTCATCTCAATGGTGACATAGGGAGAGTGCTTCCATAAATAGACCGTAGAAACCTCCGCCGCATCATAGTAGGCGTTTTCATAGGCAATTATACGGTAAAGCGCACAGGCTCCTCTATTTCATCGCGGCTGGTGTCAGGTAAATAGTTTGCCGTACGGGTAAAATGATAAAAATTTACAGTGATGTTATCCGTTT
Source organism: uncultured Clostridia bacterium (assembly GCA_944391235.1). GTDB lineage: Bacteria > Bacillota > Dehalobacteriia > UBA4068 > UBA4068 > CALXSV01. The sequence goes on from CALXSV010000115.1 coordinate 5,060, forward strand.
CCGGTCCCAATTGTATGCTTTCGTAAACGCCGTCTTCATTCAGCCGGCTAAACTCGCCTGCCCGCGCCGTAGTCAGGAGCTTGCTGAAAAACGATTCATAGGGTTCGGATGCAAAGAGATTTTTTAGCTCCATGCGGATAAGAGGCCAAAATCCAACTACCGCAATAAGTATAGCCATCAGCAGAGACATCAGAATGATATACTTTTTTTCCCGCTTCTCCATAGTAGCCTCCCTCCTTTAGCTTCTTACCCCGGGCAGTATTCGTTCCGTTCCGGTAGCATAAGAATAGCCGCCGTTAAGCAAATGAACAACTTCCCGGCTCAATCTCGTGATTTCCCCTTTTTGGGTATCCTTATTGAGCGTCCGGGCCTGTCCTTAGGCAGGCCACAAGCACCCGATTGACCCATGTCTATACCTTTCTTCAGCAGCGCCTAAGCCAGCTATAGACGGCCCAGCAAAACATCCGCTAATGAAACCGCATCCAGATAGCTGTCAATCTGCGCATAAAGCTTTTGCCACAGCGGCAGGGTTAAACAGCTGGCGGAGCGGGGGCAATCCGACTCTCCGTCTTGCAAGCAGGCAACCGGTGCCAGATTTCCCTCAGTGGCCTGCATAATCTCTCGTACCGTATAGGCCTCTGCTGCTCGCCGCAGGCGGTAGCCTCCATCCTTTCCCCGCTGGCTTTCCAACAGCCCTGCCTTGTGCAGGTTGGAAACAATGGCCTCCAAATATTTGATGGAAATTTCCTGCCGCGTGGAAATCTCTTTTAAAGAAATAAACGCGCCTGGCTCCTGCTGGGCCAAATCCAGCATAACGCGCAGCGCATAGCGGCCTTTGGTAGAAATCATCATAGAAATCATCTCCCTGCTGCCAATATACCACAAGCTTAGCAGCAATACAATCCTGCAGCCAGCGCGGCAACAATCGCTTGATGAATCTGGAGCTGCCATTCCCCCGTAGCGACTCCGAAAACTTTATGATTTAAAAGTTTTATAAATGTCTTTCACCTTGCGCGATGCGGATAAATAAGCTATAGTAATACATATAAGAGAAAATGTATAAAGAACAATTATCTCAACAGAATGTTTGATAAAATTCCCTCAGAATGGCCTGGTAATGTTTCTTTCCCCTCCTCTCGCGTGGTAATTTCAGCCGCAGCACCTTGTCTTCCCTTGCGGGATGGAGGCAGCACGGCTGACGGAGGGGTGTGGAAAACGGAGGATTGCGCGTCCTCCTTCTTTCATGGCTTTTGCTTCGCAGGAGGGTTGTAAACGCCCTTATTTTACATCACCGGAATAGTAGACAGTAAACCAACCCGCATTGTCTATTTTCCCCGACTTCTCGTCTAAATCGGTCTATAGTAATGCCGGTGCGTCTATGCGCTGTATGGTTACTCGGTATCGGTCGTATGCAGTGGAGCTGTCTATGGCAATGGTAAAATACTGCAAGTCATAGCTTGCTCCCGCCACAATAGGGTAAAATCTATTCCCTGTTTGCTCAGACAAACCAACAAATACCAGTCCCACGGTGGGTGCAAGCTCTGCCACCTGGGCGGCGCAGTCTGCACACAAAAAATCTGCTAAGCGGCTTTCCTCATAAGGGGGTAGATTTTCCATACGAAAAGTCAACAAGGCAAAATTGTCATCCGGAAACGTGGCGCCCGTAAAAAAGGTCTGACGGTAAACATACATACAGCCATACTCTTTCGGCTCGGCGCCCTCCTCCAGCGGTGAATCATCATCAGGGAGAATCCACACATCCTCGATGCTACCATTGTACAAATCAAGAAGTACTGGTGCGATAGAGGATTCGGCCGTACAAATCAAGCAGGTCTCACTATAGGTTGTGGCAGAAAGCAATCCAGACTCAGGCGAATCCGTATCCGATGGGCTTTTTGCACTGCTCAACCACAAAAAAATTCCAAATAAAACAGCCAAAACGACCACAATTGCTCCCCAAAACAAAAATTGTCGATATCTGGCGATTGTACTGGTGTTTTTATGTTTCCCTTCCATAAAATTCCGCCTCCTGTAAATTATGTCTTTTACTGTCGGTAAATAAAGCTATATTTCAGGCAAATTATATTTTTCTTTGATTATTGATAGTATAGTACATAGTAAAAGAAGTATTCTAACAATGGTGGTCGCATTCAACCAGTAAAACGCATTACTATGAATAGGAGGTGGTACTTATGCAAAGCGAATATCCTGATCGGTATCGGATTATGGGCTTGAAAATAGCATATAACAGAAAGAAAGCTGGTTATACCCAGGAAGCTCTTGCCGAAAAAATTGGCAAAAGTGTCAATTTCCTGGCTCAAGTTGAAGGACAAGCTACTGTCAGAGGCATTAGCTTAGAAACCTTATTTAAAATTGCAGACGTCCTAGATATTACGCCAGCCAGACTTTTGGAAGAGGATTAGTTGACTTTATATGCGATTCTATTCATATTTCGGGACTCCAACCCCTATTTGATCGAGGAGTTGTTGCTATTTGCACAAGGGTCTTATAAATTGCACCTAATTTACCCCTCTACTTATATTATGCAGTGAGAGGGACAAAATGTTAAAAAAAAAAAAAAAAGATAGTAAAATTAGTACATATAATAAAATATGTACCAGTTTAGCATGTCGTTT
>CALXSV010000116.1 GCA_944391235.1 uncultured Clostridia bacterium
GCTGACCATGGCCGACCATATTGGCAGGAAGAAGGATAACCGCTTCTTCATGCCAACAGAAAATTGTAGCCCTGTTTTCACCAGCTTACACAAACATCTTCAAATCAATGGCAGTTGAGCTGCGTGCGCCGGGCAATAACTCACCAAAAGCATAGCCTATACGCTGGCCTTGCTCATCATACACGGCAATAAGCGGCCGTGGAACCGGCAACTCAAACAACTGCGGATAAGGCAAAAGCTCCAAGCGCAGAATACCGTCATAATAACTTGGAATATTGATTTCCCAGGCAAAAGAAAAGGTATAAGCGCCCCTTTGCTCTTCCGCCGTATGATTCAGCGTAAAACGATCTGGCACATAAGGAGCTGCTTGTGCTGGAAATACTTCCGCCATACCATGGCCATCACGCGGCAGCACGGTCAGATTGATTTCATCTCCATTGTCCATAAAGATACAAAAACGCTCCCAATGCTTTTTATCCCGGTGCAGTGCCATATCTCCCTTAAAATGCTGCACAGAAGCGCGCCCCAGCACGGCAATGGAAGAGTTGCCCGCATACAGCCGCCCACTAACTGCCAACTGCGGCAGGGAACATTTATATTGCCGCTGATTTTTAGCCAAGGGAAGTAGGCCCTCCTCACCAAACCACACCTCATCCACTCGGCGGTTCAGGCGCAAATCCAGACCCAGACTATCCAAACGCAGGCGCAAAGCAATATCCCGACCATCAAAAAGCATCATTTGCAGCAAATCACCGCAGAGGATGCAATCCTCATCCACATATATAACATTGCTGTCAACGTATCGGCCAGGCAATGTGACGCGTCTGGTAAACTCATGCTTGTTCATCATATCCACCAGACTTACGCTGGCCTCATAAAAGGATTTGCTGCCAGCGCCAATGCGCATAAGCTCTGCGCGAAAAGCGAAGTCAACATAACGGCTCCTGCGGTCGTGAAGAAAGCCTTGCACCTGCCAGATATCGCTGCCACGGTAATCCGGCGCCCAAAAAGAATCAAAGCTGCGCATTTCTTGTATATCCCTATCATTGCCATATATCATAAAGCAGTCTCCTGTAAAACAGTTGCATTAGCGGTTTCCTAATTGAATTTATTTTATCTTAATCTATGCAGATTGTAAAGACTGGCGGACATAATCAGCACATACAAAACATAAGATGCACAGAAAAGGAGGCCGATATCATGCGTAAGCAGATTTCCGTTATTATACTTACAATTGCTTTGCTCCTTACCTGCCCCAGCCTGGCTCTGGCGGACGATAACTTCTCGCTGGACTGCAAAAGCGCCATCTTACTGGATGGTAGCAGCGGAGAAGTATTATTTGAGCAGGATTCGGATTTACAATGCTATCCAGCCAGCGTAACCAAAATTATGACCATGGTCTTAATCCTGGAAGCAGTGGAGGATGGTCGCATATCTCTGGAGGATAAGGTCACAGTCAGCGATGCAGCTGCCTCTATGGGCGGCTCGCAGGTTTACCTGTATCCTGGCGAGGTGCGCACAGTGGATGAAATGCTGGTGGCTATTGCTGTTGGTAGCGGTAATGACGCCGCCTATGCCATGGCGGAATTTGTAGGCGGCACCTACGATAACTTTATCAGCATGATGAATGATAAAGCCAAGGAACTGGGTATGAACGGCAGCCACTTTATGAATCCGCATGGTTTGCACGATGAAAATCATTATACAACTGCAGCGGATTTGGGAAAGCTGGCCTATCACGCCCTATCCGTGCCATATTTTCTTGACTATACCTCCATCTACGAATACGAATTTCGTACTTCCCCCCTGCTGACGCTATGGAATACCAACCGCCTGCTCAAATGGTACGAGGGGACAGACGGCATGAAAACCGGATACACCGAGCAGGCCGGACGGAATCTGGTGGCCACTGTAGAACGAGATGGAATGCGCTTAATCTCCGTAGTACTGGGCTGCGAGGAGAGCCAGAGCCATTTTAAACGCAGCATGGAACTGCTCAATTATGGTTTTAATTCCTTTTCCGCCTTTACCATACATGAAGCCGGAGAAGTAGTGGCAGAAATAGAAGTCAGCAAAGGGGCCAGTGATACGGTACGCATTATCATTCCACAGGCCATCTCCTACTCAGCGCTAAAGGGCGAACAAAGCGACATCAATGAAATTCTCAATTTACCCAACGTGGTAGATGCGCCGGTCAAAGCAGGAGATGTGCTCGGCTCCATTACCATTTACCGGGACGGCTTGCAGTGGCAGAGCTTTGATTTGGTGGCAGAAACGGATGTGGAGCGCGGCGGACTATGGCGCACTTGGAAAAAACTCCTGCGCCATATCTGGTAAAGCTGTAACAAAATAAACAAAAGAAACGGCGTAGCAAATAAAGCAGCTTACTGCTTTACTCTACGCCGTTTTATTATATAGATGGTTTAACAAAGTCTACTACTTGACATAGAGGCCTGTCCCCAGCTTCCAGGCCAAGGGCTCAAAAGCCACGCCGCGGTCAAAGATATCCTCAATGTAGCGACCATACTCCATGGCGTCATAGACAAAATGCGCCGCCGAATGGACCGAATCCTGCAGGCAGTTACCGCGCATCAGCCCGCCCAGCATCACAGAGGTAAACAAATCTCCGGTGCCATGTTGCAGGTACGGCAGCAATTCGATCTCACATTCAAAGTATTCTCCCTTGTCCATTCCGCAATTGTACAAACGGCCATTGTTGCGCTGCACGCCAGTTAAAACAACGCTTCGCGTACCCAAATTGCAGATATCACGGCAGATAGCCGCACTCTCCTCTCGGCTTAGCTCAGCCCCGGGATAGCTACGTCCAGTCAGCAAGCAGGCCTCGGTAATATTGGGCGTTGCGCAGTCGGCAATGGAAACCAAGTCAATCATGCTCTTGCACATCTCTGGGGTGTAGGTTTTAATCACAACCCCATTATCCCCCATAACCGGGTCAATAACGGATAGCCCGCTATCAAAATCCTCAATTAAACGCGCGACATAGGAAATTTGCTTTTCTGAGCCTAAAAAGCCGCTATAAACGCTGTCAAAGCATAGACCGAGCTTCTTCCAGTGCTCTAAATACGCTTCCATATGCGGCGTAAAATCAAAAAACGTAAAGCCCTCAAAAAGGGTATTTGCGGAAAGCAGCGCGGTAGGCATAGGGCATACCTCAACGCCACAGGCTGACAACACAGGCATGGCAACGGTTAAGGCACATTTACCATAACCAGAAACATCATGGACCGCAGCAACACGCGGCAAATTTTTGGTCATCTTTGAAAAGCCTCCTTCTATTCAGCGCAGCAACTGCCTCAGATACGGGCAGCCTTGCGTTTGTTGTACCAAATATCCATTTTTTGCACGATAAAACGGGCGGCCAGACCGCAAAAGCAGCCCAACAGAGCACCAAAAAGTACATCTCCGGGGAAATGCACATACAGGTAAAGGCGACTAAAAGCAATCAAGCCTGCCAGTACGAGAGCCGGAACAGACCAGCGCCAGCCCTGCTCCCGTAGGCCAATAGCAGCAGCAAAAGAGGCGCTGGCATGACCAGAAGGAAAGGACCAGTCCATAGGCGGCGCTACCAGCAAAGACACATCCCGATAGGTAAAAGGCCGTGGACGGGCGATTAGGGGCTTTAAGCATAGGTTGCACAGCAAAAGCGAAAGCAGTAAGGCAATCGCACAAACTGCGCCGCAACGGCGTGTTTTTTTATGCAAAAGCAGCAGCAGCGTAATCACAATCCAGATTGCGCCAGCTTCGCCCAAGCGAGTAAAACCTAACATAAGCCAATCCAGCAGCGGCGTATGAATCTTTTGTAGCGAGTCCAGTACAGATAAAGCAAATTCCTGCATAATACCACCTTTACGTATTTTTGTATTATAACACCAAGGGGGTAGATAAGTAAACCTTATCTACCCCCTTTTATAGAAAATATTTGCTAATCGCTTTTAATAATTTCTTTCTGCAGCTTACGAATAATACGTTTTTCCAAACGGGAGATATAGGATTGTGAGATTCCTAACATTTCCGCCACTTCTTTTTGCGTTTTTTCCTCCCTGCCACCCAGGCCAAAGCGTGTTTCCATGATGATGCGCTCGCGTGCAGAAAGCTTGCTCATGGCAGACATAAGAAGACGCTTTTCCAGCTCCTCTTCAATCTCTTTATAAATAATATCGTCATCCGTACCAAGAATATCCGATAACAACAACTCATTGCCATCCCAATCAATGTTCAAAGGCTCATCAAAACTGATTTCAGAGCGCGTTTTGTTATTGCGACGCAAGTACATGAGAATCTCGTTTTCTATACAGCGTGAAGCATAGGTAGCCAACTTGATTTTTTTGCTCACATCAAAAGTATTCACGGCCTTGATCAATCCAATGGCGCCAATGCTGATTAAATCCTCAATATTAACACCGGTATTTTCAAATTTTCGGGCAATATAGACCACCAAACGCAGATTATGCTCAATCAACTGCTGCCGTGCCTCAAAATCATGCTGGCTTAATCGCTCCAACAAACGCCGCTCCTCATCGGAGGGCAAAGGTGGAGGCAGAACCTCACTGCCGCCTATGTAATCGATTCTCCGCCATACCGGAAGACTACATCGCAACTGCAAAAGCATTATATACAGGTTGCGTCGGGAAAAATCTATCATGCGCTGGCCTCCTCCTTTACGGCAGCACCCAGAATCTCTGGATTGACCACTGCCTGGTATTCTTTATTATGGCTCAATCCCTGCGGAGCGATCGCTACCATAGCTACAGATGTTATACGGGTATCCTCTTGAAATAAAGTTAGCGAATCCGGGCGAAAGCCCAGCATCATACCATAGCGTTTGCCAATACTGGCAAAGGGGATAAGTCGTAGGCGGCGTGTCCAACCATCACTATCCAAAGCTGTCCCTACATCATGCAGCACCGCATCAGGCTGTCCCGAATGGCGGGCATAGGCATCCCGTATCCGCTGCGGCAAAAGGCAAAGGACATCACGATATCCTACGACCACAACGGGTCGCCCGCTCAGCGGATCGCGTAAATCATTGCCCGTATCAATCAAGGCAGAAAGGTGACAACTGCGTCCACCTGCCTGAATCTCAATGCGCAAACAGAAATCCTCCTTGCGCCACCCCCGTCTAGCTGCCGTATAGCCACGCCGGGCGATGATGAAGGCAACCGGTAAGGCCGCAAGTAGCGTAATCCATTTCATGGCAGAAAAACTACCACTAGGAATCACGCTGTTATTAAGGAGGGTAGCCCCTGCCATCACCGCACCAGCCATGGCAAAGGCAATTACATAAAAAGCACCGGTAAGCTTAAGAAAGGCCAGTGCAGACTTATACGAATAAGCAAGCAGCAGCAAAATAAGCGAAATCAGAATAGCAGCGGGCGGCAGATATAAAAGCGACAAGGAAGGAAAAACAATGCCCACTCCATAAATACCGCCGCATAAGGAGGCCAAGGCAATGCGCCACAAAGGAGTAACCCGGCGCAAGAAACGACCACTGGCCGCCAATAAGGTAAAGTCAAGACAAAAATTGAGTAGGAACAGGATATCTATGTATACAACGTAGGTACTCATCAGCACTCCTCCCTACACATCAGACTTGTTTATTATAAAACAAGGACCGGGCGATATAGGTCGCAACCGGTCCTAAGCTTTACGTCTAATTCTCTTCTTTTGGGGGAAAAATCATCGCTTTTATTACTTCTTCGGCAAAAGGAGAACTTTCCACATTGTTGTCCAGATAATCCTGCACACCTGCAATTTCCTGTGCCAGTATTTCCTTTTTACGCGCGGCAAACACGCCGCCCAGACGGCCGCTGTCTTCTGCCGAGAGCCCGCT
>CALXSV010000117.1 GCA_944391235.1 uncultured Clostridia bacterium
TGGCCGCAGTCTGAATAATCTCCCCGATAGTGCATCGGGGGCCACGATTTTGGAAGGCCTCCATGTTTCCGGCAGTCGTGTGGATGAAGCTGGGGAAGACATAGCCACTTGGGTTGACAGCCTGGATTTGAACTGATTTTGAACGAAAGGAGGGAGAATACGTGAAACCAAGAGTCATTTTCAAAGTCGCACTGGATGTTCTGATGACACTGGGGCTGTTATTTTTGATGGGATATCAATTTTGGGGTGATGTGGCTCATGAATGGATAGGCGCTGGAATGTTTCTCCTGTTCATTTTACATCATATCCTGAATGGAAATTGGTATAAATCCCTTTTTAAAAGAAAGTATACTCCCTCCCGTATTTTTCAGTTGCTCGTTGATGTATTGGTATTTCTCGCTATGATTGGCCTGATGGTTAGCGGGATTATGCTATCCAACCATGTTTTTGCGTTTTTGAATATTCGGGGAGGCATATCCTTTGCACGCCTGCTACACATGGTAGCGTCCCATTGGGGCTTTGTTCTGATGGCGCTTCATTTAGGGCTACACTGGAGTATGTTCCTGGGTATAGTCAGAAAAGCGCTGAAATTGCAACAGCCCTCCCTTCTACGAAAGATCTTTTTGCACATCCTTGGAACGGGAATTGCCATCTATGGATTTACGGCATTTATTCAGCGCGATCTGCTCACCTATATGTTGCTGCAAACACAGTTTGTATTCCTGGATTTCAGTGAACCGATTCCTCTCTTCTATTTAGATTATCTGGCTATTATGGGTACTTTTATTTTCCTGGCCTATTATATTTCTATGCTGCTGCGGAAATTGTCGGGAAAAAGGACGCATAAAAAGGGATAAAGGAAGATTATACAGCCAGGAAGTTACGGAGCGCACAAGAGCGGTGAAATTCGTTTTAGAAAAAGGATGTAGCTGTGCGCTCTCTAGTGGGCAGAAGCTGTATGCCAGCTATCCAAGAGTGATCCATTTCTTGGCACAGGGTATTTACTTTAAGATGCTAGTGCAGCGGATAAAGTGATTGGAAAAGCAGCGGTTTTGTTACTTGTTCTGGCAGGAGTTAAACGTGCATATGCAACTGTTATGAGCGAATCTGGATTACTATTAAGGCATCTTGGCTTCTTGCGATATCGCGTCTCTATAATTCTAAATCGGGCTGGCCCCTGTCCCATGGAAGAAGCAATGGATAGAATCAAAGATCCAGTTCGCGCATTAGGTTGTTTAGCATTTTATCAAATCATGGGATAAGGAGGTTTCAAATGAACAAGTTATCTTTTCTCTGTTTAGCGATGTTGTTTTGCATTGGTATATTGGCAGGATGCGCATCTGAGGAAGCACCGGCTTTATCGAATAGTAGTTCCTCGGAAGCCATTCCGTCGACATCCGAGCCGACTCAGTCGGAAGACGTCCCCGACGACACACCAACGGTGTATATGACAACTGATATTCGAGCAGAGGGACTGATGGCTATTTACGAGGCACTGGGAGCTTCGCCATCCGGAAATATTGCGGTGAAGCTTTCCACCGGAGAACCCGGAAGCAATTACCTGCGTACCGATTTAATTGGCGATCTGGTGCAGTCTTTCGATAATCCCACGATTGTGGAGTGTAATACAGCCTATGGCGGTCAGCGGGCCAATACTGCCATGCACTATCAGGTGGCGGAAGATCACGGTTATACTGCCATCGCCAATGTGGATATTATGGATGAAAACGGCTCTATGACGCTTCCGGTCACCGGTGGCAGCAATCTGACTGAAAATTATGTGGGCGCGAATTTTGCCAATTACGATTATTATGTGGTCTTGTCTCACTTCAAAGGCCATGCCATGGCCGGATACGGTGGTGCCATTAAGAACATTTCTATTGGAATTGCTTCTTCGGAGGGGAAGGCTCATATCCATTCCGGCGGTACCGGCGGCAGCATGTGAGGCGGCGACCAGGACGCCTTTTTGGAGAGTATGGCCGAGGCGGGAAAATCCGTTGTGGATTATTTGAACGGAAATATCCTCTATATCAATGTGATGAACCGTTTGAGCGTAGATTGCGACTGTGATGGTAATCCCGCCGAGCCGGATATGCATGATATCGGCATCTTAGCATCTTTCGACCCGGTGGCTTTGGATCAGGCGTGTATCGATTTGGTTTATTCCGCTGAGGATGGCGATTCTCTCATTCAGCGTATTGAGTCCCGCAATGGTTTGCACACGCTGGAACATGCGGAGGAAATCGGGCTTGGCAGCCGCACTTATGAGCTGGTAAGCATTGACGAATAGAGGTGGATGAATGAAATGATGGATTCACTTATTGCTGGCCGGACTGATGGCCTTTTCTTTGGCAGGCTGTTCGGGAGCCCCTGCACAAGAATCGTCTGACTCGGAACAGGTGCCAACTGCATCCGCCAGCACAGATGCTGCAGAAGAAATTGAAGTACCGGAAGGCTTCCTGCTGATTACTGGAGGCGCCTTTTCTATGGGCAGTCCGGACAGCGAAGCCTGGCGCAGCGAAGATGAAAGGCAGCATTTTATCACGGTCAGCGATTTTTATATGAGTGCTTATGAAGTAACACAGCAGGAGTATCAAGATGTAATGGGCGATAACCCTATTCAATACGGAAAGCTCCATCAGCGCGGAGGAATCTAATTATTGGGGCGATTACCCCTATATGATTGAGGATAATTACTTCAATCAAGGAAATCTGGAAACACCGCCCGGCGTTTACCGTCAGACCACTGTAGAAGTGAACAGCTTCTCTCCCAATGCCTGGGGTCTTTACAACATGCATGGGAACGTGGGCGAATGGGTTGGGGATTATTACGGCGAGTACAGCACGGAAGCCCAGACGGATCCCACCGGTCCGGAAACCGGCACACGGCGGGTGTATCGAGGCGATGGCTGGAACGACTTTGCCTCAAACCGCCATTGCCAAGTTGGCACTGGACGCTAATATGGCGGAGGGCCTTGCAATCCATTATTCGGGCGGCTCCGGTATGCTGGATGATGTAGCAGCATGGCTGGACGCCAATGGAATCGAGAGACAATAAACTGCAAACATCATTATTTTCAGGAGGTATTTATCGTGAAGAAGAACATAGGAAATGTACTTGCCCTGTATCCCACGCCTCTTGTGGTGGTTGGGGCTATGGTGAACGGAAAGCCCAACTGGCTATTGGTAGGACATTTAGGCATTATGGGGCATGACCATGTGATGGTCAGTCTGGCAAAGCCTCATTACACGAATCAGGGCATCAAGGAGAACAAAAAGCTGTCCATCAATATTGTGGATGAAACGTTGTTGGCGAAAGCGGACCGTTCTGGTTGCGTCAGCGGAAGCAAAGCGGATAAATCTGAGCTGTTTTCGTGCAGTATAAGCAAGGCCGGTGTCCCTATGATTGCGGATGCACCGGTTGTGATGGAATGCAATGTAGAGGATATTTATGAAACAAAAGGATTTGATAACTTTATCTGTACCATCGATAATACCTATGCGGAGGAAAATGTGCTGACCGATGAAGGTAAATTGGATTATCGCATCTTAAAGCCGGTGCTGTTTGAGATGCCCACCTATGAGTATGTGAAAACCGGCGAGGTTTTAGCAAAGTGTATGTCTTTCGGAGAATAGTGTTAGAGAAGCTGCGGCTTCTTATACATACAAATTTCCGAGGACAGGAGGCCGGAATCGATGAAGAATAACATCAAGAGTGGAGATGGAAAAATGGAATGCGACTGGCCATTGATCATTTCCTATTCTTATTCGGGCAATACCCATCGCATTGCACATGGAATTCAGGAGATTACAGGGGGCGACTGGTGCGAAATTTATCCGTGGCAGCCATATCCCATGGCGTTTCCCGAATTGCTGGGGCAGGTGAAAAAGGAAGTACAATCCCACTATCGGCCGAGACTCTTGCCAGTGTCTCGTTCACCGCATCCCTATTCCGTTATTTTTGTCGGTACACCAAACTGGTGCGGAACGATTGCTCCACCTCTCGCCTCCTGGCTATATAAAAACGACTTGTCTGGAAAAATCATTCTCCCATTTTATTCCCACTGTGGTGGAGTTTCGGGAGATCTTCGAGGGGATATCGCCAAGCTGTGCCCCAAAGCGGATGTGCGGGAAGCCCTCAGTGTAATTGACGACGGAGAAAAAGAATTGGTAGATCTACTCCGCAAATGGCTTATCAAGACTGGCATAATGGAATCTCGGATATTTCGTACTGGTTAAGCGATCCATGTCTGCATATGGGGACATGAGATCCATCATCATTTATATCAAGGAGGGCTTTTTATGCGTATCAATGACAAAACTACATTTGACAAGGAAAACGTCTTCGGCCTGGGAAACGCCAATTCGGCCTATGCCCAGTATTTCATCGGCAATTCATATCTGAATCCATTGACCGAAGTGGACAAGTGCCCGGTGTTCCTAGCCAACGTCACTTTCGAGCCTGGTTGCCGGAACAACTGGCATATCCATCACGCCAAAAGCGGAGGCGGCCAGATCCTGATCTGCACGGCTGGTGAGGGCTGGTATCAGGAAGAGGGGAAGGATGCGGTAAGCCTCACCCCCGGCACTGTCATCACGATTCCGGCGGAAGTCAAGCACTGGCATGGCGCTAAAAAGGATAGCTGGTTCTCTCATATCGCCATTGAGGTGCCGGGGGAGGAAACCTCTAATGAGTGGCTGGAGGCAGTGGATGCCCAAGCTTATGGCGCCCTGGAATAAAGGAGGCAAGGGAAATGCAATACACGAAATTAGGAAATTCAGAATTAAAGGTTTCCCGCATCTGTATGGGATGTATGGGCTTTGGTGATGCGGGAAACGGCCAGCATAGCTGGACGCTGAACGAGGAGCGTTCTCGGGAGATTATCAAGCGGGGGCTGGAGCTTGGAGGCAACTTTTTTGATACGGCTATCGGCTACCAGAGCGGCACCAGCGAGCAGTACCTGGGCCGGGCTCTCCGAGATTTTGCAAAGCGGGAGGATGTGGTGGTAGCTACTAAATTCCTGCCCCGCACCCAGGAGGAAATTGCTGCTGGCATCACCGGCCAGCAGCACATTGAGCAGATGGTCAGCACCAGCTTGAAGAATCTTGGATTGGACTACATTGACCTATATATCTATCACATGTGGGATTATGAGACGCCTCTCTACGACATTATGGAGGGACTCAACCGGATGGTGAAAGCTGGTAATGTGCGGTACATTGGCATTTCCAACTGCTTTGCTTATCAACTGGCCAAGGCAAATGCTCTGGCCGAGAGGGAGGGCTTTTCCAAGTTCGTTTCCATCCAGGGACATTACAATTTGATCTTCCGTGAGGAGGAGCGGGAGATGGCAAAGCTCTGTGCTGAGGATAACATTGCCATGACTCCTTACAGCTCCTTGGCTGGAGGTCGGCTTTCCAAGCACCCTGGTGAAACCTCCAAGCGTTTAGAAGAGGACAGCTATGCCAGATTCAAGTATGACGCTACTGCAGAACAGGATGCAGCCATTATCAATCGAGTGGCGGAATTGGCGGAAAAAAGGGGCGTATCCATGACGGAGATTTCTTTGGCATGGCTGCTCACTAAAGTGACATCCCCAGTGGTAGGAGCCACAAAACTGCAACATATCGAAGGGGCAGCCAAAGCAGCCGAGCTTACCCTAGCACCGGAAGAATGCGCATATCTGGAGGAGCCATATGTTCCTCATAACCTGGTGGGCGTTATGGCACAGAACACACCGGCGGCCGCAAAACAGCAACACGTATGGTCCACCGGTAACCAGCAAATTGAAAAGGCATAAGGAGGATTTTATGATGGACTATCGAGAAACCGATCCGGAATTTGCAGAACGTTTTGAGCATTTTACTTTTGAGGAAGTGCCGGGGGAAGAAGGACAGCAGCTTGATGAAGCAACCCGCCATATGGCGATTCTCGCCACGCTGCTGGGCTGTCAGGGCGTGGATGCGTTCAGGGTGGAGTTGCCCCGTGCGCTAGATGCGGGGCTTTCCCCCGTTATGGTTAAAGAGGTGGTCTATCAGGCGGTGGACTATTTGGGCATCGGCCGGGTAAAACCGTTTCTGGATGCAACCAATGACATTTTAGTGGAACGGGGGGTAAAGCTGCCTTTGGAAAGGCAGGCGACCACAACCATGGCGAACCGACTGGAAAAAGGAATTCAAGCTCAGGTGGAGATTTTCGGGGACGCGATGAACGAAGCGTGGAAAAACGGCCACATCAACCGTTGGTTGGCAGAAAATTGTTTTGGCGATTACTACACCCGCACCGGACTTGATTTGGCCCAGCGGGCGATGATCACCTTCTGCTTTCTGGCAGCCCAGGGTGGCTGTGAGCCGCAGTTGATTGCTCATGCCGGTGGCAATATGAATTTGGGGAACGACAAGGCCTTTCTCGTTAAAGTTGTTTCCCAATGCTTGCCGTACATTGGCTATCCCCGCAGCTTGAATGCCATTACCTGCATCAACAAGGCAGTGGAATCCAGGAAGTAAGTATCCTTAGATTGTAGAAGTCGGTGAATCCTTTTCAAAATCCGTAATAAGGGAAGTCTATAAAGAAACCAGTTATCAGGTAAAAAATCCCACCTTATGCGGAATCAATCAGCTTGTGGGGCAGGGTGCGTCAGTCTGCTTTATCTGCAATCCTTTGACGGCATTTTGCACTCTTCAGTAGATGGACGCATATTTTAGCTGAATTGCAAGGATATCGTTCCTGCAAATATGACTCCTGATATGGCAGTTCTGATGAAATTGTTCGATGAGGGAGAGAAAAGCGAAATTACTATTTTCCTGACCGTGCAGATGCGGCATATCTGATTTTATAAAGGGGGGAAAGCACAGATGGAAATTCTCAGGCGAGAGTTTGTTTATCTCTGGTATTATTTCAGCGTCCAATTCGAGCAGATCTTCGGCTGGTGGGTGCTGGGTATGGTCATTGGCTCGGCTGTTTCTGTTTTTGCCAAGGACTATATTCACTGTGCTTTCCAATCCCTTCAAGGAAAGAAACTGGGATTTCTGGGAATTGTGGCGGCCAGCGCACTGGGCATTGCGTCCCCGTTATGTATGTACGGTACTATTCCCATCGCCGCTTCCTTTTCCAAGAGCGGGATGAAAGATAGTTGGTTGGCTGCATTTATGATGTCTTCCATTCTGCTGAACCCCCAACTGATTATTTACAGCGCGGCCTTGGGGGGAACCGTCCTGACGGTGCGTATTGTTTCTTGCTTCCTTTGCGGCATCGTTGCAGGGCTGCTGATCTGTTTTTTTTACAGAGACAGGCCTTTTTTCAACTTTACCGGCTTTGCCGAACCTCAAAATCGGGATACAGACCCTAACATTATCTTGCGCTATATCAAAAATCTTGGGCGGAATGTCAAGGCCACGGGGCTTTACTTCTTAATCGGTGTGCTACTTTCCGCTCTCTTTCAGCGGTATGTCCCTGCGGAAGCTATGACAGCCCTGTTTGGCGGGAATGAGGCACTGGGCGTGCTGATGGCAGCCACCATTGGCGTCCCCCTCTACGCCTGCGGTGGAGGGACTATTCCTTTGCTGCAGCAGTGGTTATGGGACGGTATGAGTGTGGGCAGCGCTGCCTCCTTTATGCTTACCGGGCCTTCCACGAAAATTACCAATCTGGGCGCTTTGAAGATCGTTTTAGGACTCCGACGCTTTTTACTGTATCTGATCTATGTAATACTATTTTCGCTGGCTACCGGTTTGGTTGTAAATTTTGTGGTATAAATGCATTATCCTGGAAGAATAAATTCTAGAGAAAGGAAAGAAATATGTTGAAGCAACTGGTGACTGGAAACGCACCAGACTTCTTCCGCATGTTATTCGGACAAGCTTTGTCGTAGGCTCCGGTAGAAATCTTTCATTTCTTTATGAATGCATACATGATTTTTATCAAATGCGGTGGAGAGGCCTCCGAAAGTGATGACATCTAGACTCAAGAGATGCTTAAAAGGGAAGAGCCGGCTGAGAAGTACCCAGAATTACAGAACAAGTACGGAACCCGTGAATTTTTGTGTCGAGGCGAGGGTATTAAGTGGATACAGCAGGAAGAATACGAAAAAATTTGAGGAGTATATACGGTGTTAGTTGGAGGAGGACGAGGCGAAAATAGACTGACGATGGAAATTTTCTAAACCCATTTATTGCAGCTGGTAGCGGAATTCTCGCGGCTACAGATCGTACTTGCGCAATGAGATGTACAAGCTAGTAATATAGGGATTTTCCTACATATGAAAACCCTCGGCTTTGCCGAGGGTTTATTATTTAAAACCTATTGAAAACATATCCTGTTTGGTTTCCAGATTTCTCCGTTAAGAGTGTTCTCCTGTATAGAGGTTTTTTCATTGTTCTCCTATCTGGGGATTCTCACTTATTACCTGTTTTTCCTTGCTGCTGCTGGTTAGTACAGCTCCAATCATGCAAATGATAAGCAGCATAGCGCCCAAGCTTTGCCGCAGTCCTAGGGTTTCATGAAGCAGTAGCCAGCCAAAAAAGCCACCGAATAGGGATTCGGAAGTAAATAAAATAGAAGCAGTGGTGGGAGGCAGAACTTTCTGCACGCCGGTCTGTACCAAATTAGCATAGGCTGTTGCTAGAACAGCTGTAAAAATCAATGCGCTCCATACAACGGGCGGAAAATTGGCAGCAGTTGGAATGGGCTCTGTAAACAGCGCGGCTGCAACATTTAATAATGCAGTAAAGCTTAGCTGAAGCGCAGCCAGCAGTCGGGTATCCATCAGGCTTGTATAATGGTCCAGCACGATGAAATGAATGGCAAAGAGCAAGGCGCATAGCAGCGTCCAGATATCGCCCTCGGCTACGGTAAAATTATCGCTTAGTGAGAACAGGGCCAGGGCAACAACTGTTAAAAAGGCCAAGGCCAACTGACTTTTTTTTATGCGGTGGGTGACAAACCAAGCGATAAGAGAGACAAAAACAACGTAGGTACCGGTAATAAAGGCTGAATTGGATACTGTGGTGCGGGTCAGACCAATGGTTTGCGTGAGATAGGCTGCCCATAGGGGTAGGGCAGTTAAAAATCCAGCTTTGAGTTTTTGTTTGTCCAGGGTGCGTACTGCTTTGCCGGCAATAAGCCAGAGCAAAACTGCGCCCATAGAAAAACGGATACCCAAAAACCACAGAGAGCTGATATAGTCCAGCGCATTTTTCATAAAAACAAAGGCACAGCCCCAAATTGCCGTCACGGATAATATGCCCAGTATACCGAGGAAAATAGTATTTTTATTTTTGATTTGTGTATAATTATTATCTTTATTCATAAGCATAATCTTACTTCCATTTACTATATTTGTCAATGGGGGTGATTTTATGCGCAGAAAAAAAACATATGGAGGTTGGCGTAGCCTGCTTATGGCAGTGGGTATGCTGCTGCTGGGCCTATGTTTTCTCATCATTTTTTTGTGCACCGTGCAGCGTGATAGCAACATCTCCCTATTATTGCTATTATGGCTGGTGTTAAGCGGCTTTGTCTGCGGCTTTTCTTCTGGTTGGCGTGATGCCGGGCATTGGTTGTTGGGTGCTGTTTTCACAGCCTTTATGCTCTGGGCGGCTACTGTAGCGCTGATTGCTTCGCTTCTGCCGCCTCTCTTTACACCCTATACCTTAGTGCGGCCTGTATTCCCGCTGCTGCCTTCCTCGCTGCTGGGCGCCTGGTTGGGCTGCGGTTTTGCCCGCGCTGTTGCATCCCGCCGCCAGCAGCAGGCTACGGAGGCCAGTTGAGGAGATTCCTGCCTATGTTTGCATAAAAAGAAGATCCTGGGCTTCAGACCCAGGATCTTCTTTTTATGGCTTCCATTGTACAAGTAAGGGGTTTACCCTGGTTCGGTCGTAGCGATGGTATAGAAGACTGTTTACATCCAGACTATGTTGATAGTGACCTGTATATAGCAGGCCGCTAGCATCAAACACAGCTATATAAAAGCTGCATCCATCGTACGACTGATACCAGGCTATAGCGAGTTTTTCTCCATCAAAGTCCATGGTTGTTTCATCATTATTCAGGTAAGGCAGTTGTCCTTCTATTTCAGGCAGGCTGCTGCGCATGGCCAGCTCATAGCCGTCCGCCATATTATAGCGCAGTACGGCAAATTCTCGCTGGGCAATCAAGGCCACAAGAAAGTCCTCGTAGAGAAACAGGTTGAAGGAGTCCGAGGCGGTATCCCCAGGCAGCAGCTCTAGCTTTTGTACCTCCTGCATACTGGCTGCATCAAGGATGGTCAGCATAAAACACTGGTTTTCAAAGGTTACAAGCAAGATCTGGCTTTTTTCCAAGTTGGTATAGAGGCCGATGACGGTGGCCTGTTGTGTATCTATGGCATACACCATAGATAAGGCATTATAGATAGGCTTTACCACACCATTTTCCAGCTGCATTGGCAGATAATACAGGCCATAGCCGCCGGGAATCAAACTGGTGTCAAATACCTCTCCCGTGCTGGCCTGGTGATTGAAGGTAAAGCAAATGCCATCGTCTGTAATTATGCTGTAAACCGTTAAGTCGCTCCCCACCCCGGACATTCCTATACCCGTAACCTCGTCCTGCTCATTTTTGTCTATGGTAATTTCCAGCTGGCTTGTGGGCAGTACCGGAATTTGAAAGAAGCTGCTGAATACCTGGTTTGCCGCAATCTGTTCCTGATCGTTTTGAGGAAAATAGCCGGGATAGTCGAACTGTACGTAGATAGGATAATACTTGTAATAAGCACTTATATACACCAGCTCTGTATACTGCTGGCCGCTGGGGCTACGATTGGCCACATCGTACAGCGGTCTGCTTATGCCAAACTGTTGGGTTGTTTCTACATCCTCAAGCAGGAAGTAATCATAGATGCCATAAAAATCAAAATACAGTCCATGGTATCTGTGGCTGGAATACTCCGTTTTTTGCTCTTCACTAAAGTGGAATTCTGTGGAAAGGCTGGGTTGATGCCCTCCGCTATATACGCTGTCCCAGAATAGATGATATCCGGAATGCGCGTGGCAGTATACTTCCAACCCCTCTGTAGCGGTAATGTCTCCTGCCAGGGTAATTTCTCGAATATTTACGGCCTCCTTATCTGCATTTAGCCAGCTCGCTGCCGCATGAAAGAGCCCGGCGCACAAAAGGAGCAGTAACAGTACAAAGGTTAAACTTTTACGCATAAGCCTGCTTCCTTCCTTTATTCCTCACCTGTCAAATCACGCAGAGCTTTACGCACGCGGTCCGCTTGGTAATGATAGGTTTCCTTAACAAAATCAAGCAGGCTTTTACCGCTTTCATCCAGCTCCAACATAGATATATCTCCAACAATGTTTCCCTGGCGGATTAGCAGTGCACGGCTGATGAAGTTTTCAACCTCTTCTAGCAAATGGGTGGAAAGCAGCACGCTTTCGTGCGGCTCCAAAATCCCCAGCAAAACCTTATAAAAGTCTTCTCTATTAAAGACATCATTTCCGGCAAAGGGTTCGTCCATCAGAATGTAATCTGCGCCCTGACTGAGCGCCAAAATTACCTCAAACTGGTTTTTCTGGCCCGCAGAAAAATGCTTTACCGCTTTATGCAGCGGCAGGGCAAAGAAATCCATCAGGCCGGTAAAACGGCGCGCATCAAAGCGGGGAAAATGTAGCTGGTAGAATTCTTTGTGCGCCTGCGGAGTAAGCGTAGGGAAAAAGGAATGTTCGCAGGTTGCAAAGGAAATGCGGGCGATGTTTTTCCTGTTAATAGGCTGTCCATCCAAGGTAATCTCACCACTGTAGCGCACATAGTTCAAAATGCACTTCATAAGCGTAGTTTTACCGGCGCCATTTTCACCAAACAATCCGATAATTTCTCCCTGTGGCAAGCATAGATTTACCTGATCAAGCGCGCGTTTGGTACCATAATATTTACTTACCTTTTTGATTTCAAGCATTATATTCCTCCCATCCACACCTGCCACAGCGTTTGCCACTGGGCCGGAGGTAAACATTGCGCTGGTGTTATCAGCATATAAAAGGCATAATAGATTAGGAGCAACAGTATGGAAAGAAGCAGGCAAAGCAGCATGGTGGTAAGGGGAATACTAAGACAGCGTCTCCATAGCTCCCAGCGGCTGGGCAGGCGCTTCATCAGATAAATGCTTTTGCTTCCCTGGTAATGAAATGCATAGTGATAAGCAATAAGCCCCAGCATAGTCAAGGCGATAATGGCAAAGCCGGTTAGACTATGGCCCAGCAGAACTACAAAGTCCGGCATGTACGCGTCCTGAAAAAAGATTTTTTGGCTGTTTTGCCTATAAAACAAAGCGTTATAGCCCTGTCCATAGGCAATAAAGAATTTTAAACTGTAGAAAAAGGCGAGTAACAGAGCAGTCCCAATCCACTGCACTTCCTCCCGGTGGCTTATTCCGACTGGAACATATTTGCTAAACTCAATCTTCATTGTTTCCATCCTTCCATATGCCAACAAGACTCGTTCCGCTGATCAGCAGCGTACAGAAGATGCTAAAGACATCTGTTGCGATCCCTATGGGTTGTACAAAGCTGACCAAGACCAGCGCGGCCAAAAGCCAAATGGACAGGCCCCGTAAATCGTGCCGCATTTTAAAGGAGTAGGATGCCGCAGTAATTCCCAGTCCGCCCACCAGGACAAAGTTGCGTACATAGCGATTGGTTTCGGCCAGAGGCAGTAAGCTATGCAAAAAGCTGCTCTGGTAAAAGGCGAGAAAAACAGTCTGCTCATTTATGTAGGTAGTGTCTATTCTTACCAGGTACAATTGGCAAAGCAGGAAAGCGAGGAGCGCCTGCAATGCCCAAAATATAAAAAAGCACAGCATATTGTAAACAGCGCACCATATTACAGTGCATTTTTCCGATACATAAAGGCGTTGTAGGGTATAGCGCAGTCTGCTTCCGGAATATTCGCAGCCCGTAAGGCTAAGGATTACGCAGAGCAGCAGGAAGGATATGCCGAAAATAAGCGGAATGCGGCTTTGTACAAACAGCTCTTCCAGAGAGATAGGCATATCTGGCTGCATGCGGAAAAGCGTAAGAGAAAAGGCTGCGCTCTCCACTAAGGCCATACAAACAATCAGGCCCACTACCTTATAGATTGAGCTTCTGGCCGCTAGCATAAAAACAGATAGGTGTTGTTTCATGGTCTGCTCCTTTTAATCCCACAGTTTGTCAAGCAAAGATAGCGCTTCCTGTTTGGAGATACCCATCTGCTGCATGGCATGAATGAGCGATTTAATTTCGCCCTCCAATAGCTGGGCATGAATCTGCGCAACCTGCCTTTCATCCACGACCACATAGCTTTTTGCCCCGCTGTGGGATTGAATGATATGCTCCTCCTCCAACAGCCGGTACGCTTTTTGCACTGTATTTGGATTTACCCCCAGCACTGCGGAGAGGACGCGGCGTGAAGGCAATTCATCCTGATTTTTTATTGTGCCGGCAACAATGCCCCATTTGATATAGCGGATGATTTGTAAATAAATGGGACTGTCCGCATCCAGTACAAGGTTTTCAAATGTTATCATGGTGTTTTCTCATAATCTTTTTTGCTGAAACTGTATTACATGTATGATACAGTTTATGACTGTATCATACATGTAATACAGTATTCTGTCAAGCATAAAATAGTGGGGTTTTTTCCTGCCGCGTTCCTGTCGTATATCTGGTGAAATAGCTTGATTTACCGTCCTGTACGTGGTAAAATTTTAGAATTAGGACAATTTTATTACTGCTATTTGTCCGCTTTGGGACTGCAGTAAATTTGGATAATCAATTTAGGAGATATATGTTATGGAAGAAAGCAAAAACATCCTCGCTACGACTTATCAACCGCAGGATGTGGAACAGAAATGGTATAAGTTCTGGTTAGATAATGGTTGCTTTAGCAGCGAGATTAATCCGCAAGGGGAACCCTTCTGTATTGTTATGCCGCCGCCCAATGTAACGGGGCAGTTACACATGGGACATGCCTTGGATGGTACCTTGCAGGATGTTCTCACACGCTGGCGCCGGATGCAGGGTCGTCGCGCTCTGTGGTTGCCTGGTACAGACCATGCCGGTATTGCTACGCAGGCCAAGGTTGAGGAGGCTCTGCGCGAGGAGGGCGTTTCCCGCTATGATATCGGACGCGAGGCGTTTTTGGAAAAAGCATGGGAATGGAAGCACCGTTACCATGACCGTATTGTGCGACAGCTACAGAAGATGGGCAGCTCCTGCGACTGGGATAAGGAGCGCTTTACCCTGGACGAAGGCTGTTCCAAGGCGGTACGTGAAACCTTTGTTGAGCTTTATAATAAAAAACTGATTTATCGTGGCTCCTATATTACCAATTGGTGCAGCCATTGTCAGACAACTATTTCTGATATTGAGGTCGAGCATACGGAGCGGCCAAGTCATCTTTGGCATCTGCGTTATCCTTATGCGGATGGCAGCGGTTATGTTGTTGTTGCCACCACGCGTCCAGAAACCATGCTGGGCGATACGGCAGTGGCTGTTCACCCAGAGGATCCCCGCTATACGGATAAGATTGGCAAGACGGTTATGCTGCCTATCGTGAATAAGGAAATCCCCCTGATTGGCGATGCTTACTGTGATATGGAATTTGGTACGGGTGCGGTAAAGATTACCCCCGCCCACGACCCCAATGACTTTGAAATTGGTCTGCGCCATCATCTGGAGCAAATAACTGTGATTGGCAAAGACGGCCGTATGAATGAAAATGCTGGCAAGTACCAAGGGCAAACCATTTTGGAATGTCGGGAAAATATTGTTGAAGAGTTCCGCAGTTTGGGCTTGCTTGAGGATATTACGGATCTGAGTCATTCTGTGGGAGAGTGCTACCGCTGTGGCACTGCCATTGAACCGCTGATTTCTCCACAATGGTTTGTGCGAATGAAACCGTTGGCCGAGCCAGCTATTGCCGCAGTGGAGAAGGGGGATACACGTTTTGTGCCAGCGCGTTTTACCCGGACTTATACCAATTGGATGGAAAACATCCGCGATTGGTGCATTAGTCGCCAGTTGTGGTGGGGACACCGTATTCCTGTGTGGTATTGCCAGGACTGTGGCGCTGAGATTTGTGTTAAGGAAGATCCGGATTGCTGTCCGCAATGCGGCAGCAAGCATTTGGAGCAGGATCCGGACGTGCTGGATACCTGGTTCAGCTCTGCGCTGTGGCCCTTTTCTACATTGGGCTGGCCGGAGAAAACACAGCTGCTGCATGATTTCTACCCGACCAGCGTGCTGGTAACCGGTTATGATATCATCTTTTTCTGGGTTGCCAGGATGATGTTTTCCGGCCTTGAGCAGATGGGTGAAGTTCCATTTAAAGATGTATTTATCCACGGCATTGTGCGCGATGAGTTGGGCCGTAAGATGAGCAAATCGCTGGGCAATGGCATTGACCCCTTGGAAATTATTGATAGCTACGGTGCGGACAGCCTGCGCTTTACCCTGGTGACAGGCAATAGTCCTGGTAATGATATGCGCTTTAAGCAGGATCGTATTGAAGGCGCACGTAACTTTATGAATAAGATTTGGAATGCCAGCCGTTTTTGCCTGATGAACCTGGAGGACTACGACGAGGGCAAATATGCGC
Source organism: uncultured Clostridia bacterium (assembly GCA_944391235.1). Lineage (GTDB taxonomy): Bacteria > Bacillota > Dehalobacteriia > UBA4068 > UBA4068 > CALXSV01. Next base: position 15,620 of record CALXSV010000117.1, read on the forward strand.
TAAATCTAACCCTGGTGGATAAATGGATTCTGACCCGTGCGGCCCGCGTTTCTGCTGAGGTCAACGCCAATCTGGAGAAATACGAGTTGGGTGAAGCCTTGCGCGCGATTTATGACTTCATTTGGGACGAATTCTGCGATTGGTATGTGGAATTGGCAAAGCCGAGACTTTATCGTGGCACCGCAGAGGAGCGCTATACCGCTCAACATGTGTTGGCTGCTACCCTGCGCACTGCTTTGGAGTTGCTGCACCCCTTTGCTCCTTTTATTACCGAGGAACTGTGGCAGCAGCTGCCGCATGAGGGCCTTTCCATTATGCTGGCCAAATATCCGGATGGACAGGACGAACCTCTTTATGAAGAGGATGAAAAACGCTTTGCTATTGTGATGGAAATTGTACGCAGTATCCGCAACATCCGTGCCGAGATGAAGGTACCCATGGGGAAGAAGGCTGCTGTTTTGCTGGCTGGAGAAGCAGAGGCTTTGGCTATGGTAGAGGATGCGCAGGCTTATATCATACAGTTGGCGCATGTCTCTGAGCTACAGTTTGCCGCAGCAGATACTCGGATTCCGGATAAAGCCGCTAAGTCGCATGTCCGCGGCATTGACATTTATCTGCCTTTAGAAGGGTTGATTGATGTTGACAAGGAAATCGCACGTATAGAAAAAGAGATTGCTGCTACAGAAAACGATTTGAAACGTTTGTCCGGTAAGCTGTCCAATGCCGGCTTCCTGGCAAAAGCTCCAGCTGAGGTCGTGGAGAAGGAGAAGGCCCGTTACAGTGAGTATCAGGCCAAATTATCCTCCCTGCAGGAGCATTTGACCTTATTCAAATAAGACGTACACGGCTGTCTGCAGAAAACCGTTCTTCTTCCGATGGCAGAAGGACGGTTTTTACATGGAGTCGTATGAGGATGCGCATTATGGATTATCAGCAAGCACAAGAAAAGTTAAGCAGTTTGACCAGCTTTGGCATCAAGCCGGGTTTGCAACGGGTTGAAGAATTGCTACGCCGTTTGGGAAACCCGCATAAACAAAAGATCTCCTTCCTGCATGTAGCAGGCACCAACGGTAAGGGCTCTGTGTGTGCAATGTTGGATGCAATTTTGCGCGCACAGGGGCTGCGCGTAGGACTTTTTACTTCGCCGCATTTGCTCCATCACTGCGAGCGCTACCGCATCAATGGCGAGAATATGCCAGAGACTGTATTCATCAGCCTGTTTGAGGAAATCTGGACTGCCATCTGCGCAATGCGGCAGGAGGGCTGGGAAAGTCCAACGGAATTTGAGGCAGTTACGGCCATGTCTTTGCTATGGTTTGCGCGTGAACAGGTGGATTATGCGATTCTGGAAGTTGGCTTGGGTGGCCGACTGGATAGCACCAATGTAATTCGCCCAGAGGTCTCTGTGATCACGAGCATCGGCATGGATCATATGGCCTATTTGGGCAACACAGTTGAGGAAATTGCCGCGGAAAAGGCGGGTATCATTAAAAAGCGGGTACCGCTTGTTACTTCTGCTAATGGGCCCGCACTTCGTGTTATTGAAGAAATCGCAGCCCGGCGCGGCTGCCCGGTTATGGCAGTGGGACATAATCTGATTCCTATCCCCCTGAAGCTTAGCGAACAAGGTACGGTATTTAATTTGATTCTGTCAGAATCGATTTATGTTGATTTGGAGGTATCCCTTTTGGGCCTGCGTCAGGTGGAGAATGCGGCTGTGGCTGTGCAGGTGGCTGCCTTGCTGGATATTTCTGAATCTGCTATTCGCAGGGGATTGAAGGAGGTTCGCTGGCCCGGCCGTTTGGAGGTGTTCAGCCGCGATCCGCTGATTGTGCTGGACGGTGCGCATAATGAGCCTGGTTTCCAAGCGTTGGCTGAGTCTGTCAACCTGCTGTGGCATGGCAAACGGATTTGCGCTATTATGGGCATGTTGGCAGACAAGCAGCGTGAGCAGGCCCTGCCCCGATTGCTGCCTTTGCTGGACTCTGCGATTGTTACGCCGCCCCCTTATCTATCTCGTGTTGGGGACTGGCAGCGGTTGGTGGCTTTGTGCCGCGAAGCTGAGGTAGCGGCGGTGGCAGAGGAAGACAATCGCCGCGCTTTGCAAATGGGCCTGGCCCGGCTGAAAAGCGGAGACTGCGATATGCTGTTGATTTGCGGCTCCCTGTATTTGGTTGGTGAAGTACGCGGTTGGTTGGAGGAATGTGTATGAGCCTGTTTACTACACGTAAAATTATTCTTGCCAGCGCCTCGCCACGCCGCCTCATGCTGCTGCGGCAGATTGGTGTGGAACCGCAGGTTGTTTGTATGGAAACCGAGGAGTTGAAGCAACTGGGCCCGGGTATGCAGGCGGCAGAATTGGTTATGTATAATGCCCAGCGTAAAGGCGCTGCTGTGCAGCAGCTGGTGGGCCGACAGGACGCGCTTATTGTCTCTGCGGATACGGTGGTCATTTGCCATGGCACGCTCTTTGGCAAGCCTGCAGATGAGGAGGAGGCGGCGCAGATGCTGCGTCAGCTTTCTGGCAATACGCATAGCGTGTTTACCGGGCAATGTGTAATAGATGCCAAAACCGGCAGACATGCCTGTGGATACAGTGAAACCCAGGTGCGCTTTGTTCCGCTTTGTGAAGAGGACATTGCTGCATATATTGCCAGCGGTGACCCCATGGATAAGGCCGGAGCCTATGGTATGCAGAGCCTTGGCGGCTTGTTTGTGGAAGCGATTTCCGGTGATTACGGTACGGTAGTGGGACTTTCCCTGCCGTTATTACGTAGTTTAGTGCAAAAGCTGGAGAGCCACTGAGAATTTGAGAGAATCTTAGAGAATAAGTCGTAGATAAATCCAAGAAGGGGCAGGAAAAATCATCTTTTCCGCGAAATTAATTTAATTTGAAAGCTGTCATAAGGAGATCTTTTATGAACAGAAAGTGGTCACAAAGTCTGGCCAATAAGCCAACATTATTATATGATAAAAGTTTGCGTTCCGGTCAGAATATCCATTTTGACGGCAATGTGGTGGTGCTTGGCGACGTTAATCCCGGCGCTGAAATTGTAGCCGGTGGGCATATTTTAGTGATGGGAGCCCTGCGCGGACTGGTACATGCTGGTGCTGCTGGGGACGAATCCGCTACTGTTACTGCTTTATGCTTTGAGCCCACCCAAGTCAGGATCGCCAGTCATATCACCCGGCCTCCGGATGATAATGCCAACGGTGGCATAAAACCGCCGGAAGTCGCCCGTATTCGGGATGATAATGTGGTGATTGAAGAATATCAGCCGCCTAGATAAGGTGGTGGAACCCTTGCAAGCAGGAAACCAATTCTTCCGTTATTAGGCGGAAAAGGAGGGTATAAATGGGTAAAGTTATCGTTATTACATCCGGTAAGGGTGGCGTCGGCAAAACAACCACTACGGCCAACGTGGGAACTGCTCTAGCTATGCTGGGCAAAAAGGTTGTTATGGTAGATACGGATATCGGCCTGCGCAATCTGGATGTGGTTTTAGGGTTGGAAAACCGGATTGTTTATGATTTGGTGGATGCTGTACGCGGAAACTGCCGCTTAAAACAGGCGCTAATTAAGGATAAAAGAATCGAAAACCTGTTCTTGCTGCCGGCAGCGCAGACCAAGGATAAGACTGCCGTGTCTACCGACCAGATGGCAGAATTGTGCGAGAAATTAAAAGAAGAGTTTGATTTTGTGCTTATCGATTGCCCGGCTGGTATTGAGCATGGGTTTAAAAATGCCATTGCCGGTGCGGAGGAGGCGGTTGTAGTAACAACCCCTGAGGTTTCTGCCGTACGTGATGCGGACCGCATCATTGGCCTGCTGGAAGCTGCGGGAATTACCGCGCCAGTTCTGGTGGTAAACCGTATTCGTACCAATATGGTTAAAAGCGGCGATATGATGAGCGTAGAGGATATTTTGGATATCCTGGCCGTTGATTTGCTGGGTATTGTTCCAGATGACGATGCGATTGTTATCTCTACAAACCGCGGTGAACCCACAGTCTTTGATGACAACTCCCGTCCTGGCCTTGCCTTCCGCAATATTGCACGTCGTTTGGATGGGGAAAATGTGCCATTGATCAGCTTGGAAGAGAAGCAGGGCTTTTGGGGTCGGCTGAAACATATGTTCAAGTCAGAATAGGAGGGCTCAGATGGGTTTAGCCAACATTATGTCACGTTTCTTTGGCAGGGAAGAGGAAGTCAATACGTCCAAGAACGAGGCTAAGAAGCGTCTGCGCCTGGTTTTGGTGCATGACCGCTTGGACATTTCTGAATCCATGATGGAAAATTTGCGGGAAGACCTGATTGCTACCATTGGTAAATATATGGAAATTGATCAGGATGCCCTAGATGTTACCTTGTCCCGCGAGGATGAAGGGGTTGCTCTGGTTGCCAATATTCCGGTGTTGAACGTCAAACGTCAAGCCTGATGCAGGATGCTTTCTATCCGGGTGACCAAATGGTCACCCGGATTTGTTCGTTTGCAATCCGCAATTCACGAGGTTTTCAATGATTATTGATATACATACCCACTGCTATCCGCAGCGTATTGCCCAGCATGTGCTGCGCGCTTCCGGTCGGAACAACAGTTTTCCCCCGGTGTGCGATGCTACTTTAGCTGGCACGCGCGCCTTGATGCAGGCCTGCGGTGTAGATAAATTTGCCTTGTTGCCGGTTGGGACTATGCCTTCCTGTCATAGCTCCAATCAGTTTTCCTGCGACCATGCCGATGAAATGATCATCCCCTTTGGCACTGTACACCCTGCTGCGGAGGATTTGGAGGGTGAGGTCGAACGACTGGCGCTTATGGGTTTGAAGGGCGTTAAATTACATCCACAGTATCAGCAAACCCTGATTTCTGATACGCGCTATATCCGTATTATCCGCCGGGCTGCTACATTGGGCCTGGTTGTTATCTTTCACGCTGGCATCGACCCGGAGCTGTCGCCTCCATGGTTGTCGTTGCCCTCTGACATTGCCCGGTTATTGGATGTCGTAGAGGATACGGATGGTTTGGTGTTGATTGCTGCGCATCTAGGCGGCTTTGGTATGTTTGATGATGTGGAAAAGTATTTGGTTGGCCGCAATCTTTACTTTGATACAGCTTGTATTGCGAAAAGCATTTCTGCTGCGCAGTATCGCCGTATCATTGAGCGGCATGGATATACGCGTATTCTGTTTGGCAGTGATTGTCCCTGGCAGCGGCCGGATGTTAATATACAAGCCATCCGGCGTCTGGGTTTGCCCCAGGAACAGCTGGAGATGATTCTGGGCGGCAATGCGCAGCGTATTTTACATATACAATAATAGATGATTTCTAAAAAGGTAGATAGCAATGATTATAGATTTTCATACTCATATGTACCCAGATAATGTTGCTAAGATTATTATGTCCCGTCTACCCAGACCCAGTGGCATTGTGCCTTCTACAGATGCCACATATGCCGGTACCAAGGCCAAGCTGCTGGAATGGGGCGTAGATAAGCATGTCATGCTGCCAGTTGGTACGCATCCGGATTGCAGTGCTCCCAATGCCTTTGCCGCCAGCATTGCGGATGACTATACCCTGTGCTTTGGTACGGTACATCCGCGCGCCAAGGATGTCGAAGCAGAGGTGGAGAAGGTCGCGGAGATGGGCTTGCGTGGGGTAAAGCTGCATCCTCAGTACCAGGGTGTGATCATCAATGACGCAGCCTATGTGCGCATAGTAAAACGCTGCGCGAAGTTGAAACTGCCAGTGCTTTTCCATACCGGCGCTGATCCGGGACGCCCTTATGCTCTGCTGGCTGAGCCGGAGGATATTGTCAAGCTGCTGAATATCGTTGAAGATTTGGATGGTCTGACCATGATTCTGCCGCATATGGGCGCGTTGATGCAGTATGATGAAGTAGAGCGCCTATTGGTTGGCCGTAATGTTTATTTTGACACTTCTTTTTCCTGTGAGCATATTGACCCTGTGCAGTTTCGGCGTATGATAGATAACCATGGCTACCAGCGTATTTTATATGGCAGTGATTGTCCCTGGATTAATGGTAAACTGTGTATTGAGGCTGTACGCGCCCTACACCTGCCAGCTGAGCAGGAGGAGGCTATCTTCTGGCGCAATGCGGCTCGTCTTCTTAAGCTTGATATCACAAGCCCAGATTAAACCGCATTTCCTGAAAACTCCAATCTAACGGCGACCCACGGGCCGCCGTTTTTCCTTGGCTTTATCCTTTGCATCTGCTATAATGATGCATAGACGAGTTGGGAGGCCACCATGTACCTTAAAAGCATTGAGTTAAATGGATTTAAATCTTTTCCTACAAAAACAAGGCTGGATTTTGAGCCGGGCATCAGTTGTATTGTCGGTCCCAATGGCAGCGGTAAGAGCAATCTTATCGATGCTTTGCGTTGGGTGCTGGGTGAAACTAGTGCACGCTCCATTCGTGGTGGCAAAATGGAAGATGTAATCTTTTCCGGTAGCAGCAAACGCCGGCCGTTGGGTATGGCTGAGGTTAGTCTGATTCTGGATAATAGCGATGGTTATCTGCCCTTGGATTTTTCGGAAATCAGTGTAACGCGTCGCGTAACCCGCAATGGGGGCAGTGAATACTTTATCAATGGCAAAGCCTGCCGTCTGAAAGAGCTGCGTGAGCTGTTTGTTGATACGGGCATTGGTGTAGATGGCTTATCCGTGATTACGCAGGGCCGTATTAATGAGTTGATTTCCGCACGTCCAGAGGAAAGGCGTGCATTGGTGGAAGAGGCTGCTGGTATCATCAAGTACCGCGACCGCAAGTTGGAGGCGGGGCGTCGACTGGCTGAAACCGAGCGCCATTTGGAGCGGCTGGGTGATATTATCAACGAGCTGTCCTCCCGCGTGGAGCCGCTGCGTCTTCAAGCGGAAAAGGCAGAAAAATTCCGCACTTTGCGGCAGGAAGAGGACCAGCTGGAAATTGGTGTTTCTGTCAAGATTTTGAGTGAGGCCAATGACAAGATTACAGCTTTAACCACACAGATAGATGAAAAAAACCAGGCAGTTGTGGCTGACGAAAGTCAGCGTCTCAGTCTGGCTGCGGAGGCGGAAAAACTCCGACTGTCTATCGCGGGTCTAGATGATCAAGTAAGCCGGGCTAATGAGCAGTATTATCATTTGCAGACGATGCGTGAAAAGGCTGAAGGGGATCGGCGATTGGCGGAGGTAAGTTTGGCCAATAGTGAAGAAAGCTGCACTCGTCTGCAACGTGAATTAACGCAGCTGGAGGCGCAGCTACACAGCCGGCAGGAAGAATACGAGCAGCTGTCTGCACATATCAGCCGTACGGAGCAGGAGATGGCGGAGCAGGAGCGGCTTGTTCTCTCCGGAGAAGGCGGCGATGCAGATCTGTCTGAGCGCACAGCTGCTTTGGCAGAGCTGTTGTCACGGCTTAACCGGGAAAACAGTAGTTTAAACTCTGAGCTAGCTTCCGCAACGAGCAAATACGAGTTCCGGCAGGAACAGTTAACAAAAAATAAGGAAAATTTGGCACGTCTGAACGGGGAAAGCGAGCGTCTTTCCGCTGCGCTTACTGAGGCAACTGATGCGGCCGCGTCTTTAGATAAGGAAATAGACAGACTGGAGCAGGCGCATAAGGAAAAAACAGCAGCCCTACAGGAAAACGAGCTAGAATTGAAACGCCTTATGCAGCGCACGCAGGATTTGGCAGCGCGTCAGGCGGACGCACATTTTCGTGTCCATTCCGCAGCCACCCGGCTGAATATGCTTAATGAAATGGCGGCTGGCTATGAAGGATTTTTCCCTGGTGTTAAGGCCTTAATGGCAGCGAACCGCAAAGGCAAGGCTCCCGCAGGCTTGATCGGTGTGGTGGCGGAGTTGATAAATGTTCCGCCAGTATACCGTGTGGCATTGGAAGCGCATTTGGGCTCCAATTTACAAAATATTGTCTGTGAAAACGCCGCAGCCGCGCGGGCTGCTGTGGAGTATCTTAAACGCAATAAGCTGGGCCGCGCTACGTTTCTTCCCTTAGACATATTAAAAGTAAGAGAGCCTGCGGATCTGTCCCGCGCTTTGGGGCTTCCTGGGGTACACGGCCGGGCCAGTGAATTGGTTGAGGTAGATTCACGTTTGCGCCCAGCTGTGGATTTTCTGCTTAACAGCGTACTGGTGGTCGAAAACATGGAGTCAGCCCTAGCTGCGGCAAAGGCTTTAAAATACCGCGTTAGCGTTGTTACATTGGAAGGGGATCATGTGAACCCTGGCGCCTCCATTTCCGGTGGTAGCCGCGGCGCTAAAAGCGGTGAACTGCTTTCACAGAAAAGCAAAATTGATGATGCGCAGCAAAAATTGTCTGTGGCTAAGGAAGAAGAGCAAGCTGCGGATCAACAACTGAATCAGGCGCGTGAGCAAGCGCAGCAGGTCAATAAGAAAAATGACAATCTCAGTACGATTGTGCGCGATTTGAACGTGCGTCTTAGCGATAGCGTACAGCAAAAAGAGCAATTGCTCTTCCGTAGGCAAACTATGCTGGAGCGTTATGACGAGCTTCTGGTGGATGTGGAAACTTTACATCAGGAAATCCAGCTGCTAAGTACGGAGGTGGGAAGCGCAGAAGGTATCGTTGCCTCGTTGCAGCAACAGCAGCAAGCGCTGACTGAGCAGATTGCTACGGTGCAGGAGGATTTGACACAGGCGGAGGATGCTTTGAGCCGTAGCCGGCAGGATGTGACGGAAAGTCGGGTGGCGCTTGCCGCCTCCAAACAAAAGCTGCGTGGACAGAGGATTTCTTTGGAAAAACTGCAGACAGATCTTACCGATTTAGGCTGGGAGGCAGAGGAGCGTTCTACGGATTTGCAGGCTGCCCAGCAGCAGGCTGCTGTAGCTGGTCAGGCCATTGAGACTGCCGATGAACAGCTCAAGGAGCTGGGCTTACGGTTGTCGGATGCAGAGCAGAAGCTCGAGCAATGCCGACATGGACTGGCCGCAGAAAGTGCCCGGCTGAATGAGTTGGATAAGGCGGACCGCGAGCATCTGCGCCATCAGGATAAAATAAAGAATGAACTGCATCAGCTGGAAATCCGGCGGGAGCGCTGGCAGGCTGATTTTGAAAATGAATCAGCCAAGCTTGCTGAAAAGTTTTCTTTGGATTTGGTCGCAGCACGCCAACGCGTTGGAGAGACGCCTGCCCGTACGGTAATGCTTAGCCGGCTTACACAGCTGCGCCGTGAGATTGCCGCTTTAGGCAATGTAAATATTGACGCTATTGAGGAGTATCGGGAGGTCAGTGCACGCTATACCTTTCTCAGCGGGCAACGCGAGGATATGCTAGCAGCAAAGGAGCAGCTCAATGATGTTATTCGCGAGATGAACAGCGTAATGGCCAGCCGCTTCCGAACTACTTTTGCACAATTGAGCGAGGCCTTTCATAACAGCTTTGTTCGTTTGTTTGGCGGTGGCAGAGCACAGTTGCTGTTGTCGGATGCAGAGGATATTTTAGAAACCGGTGTGGAAATCAGCGTATCTCTGCCTGGGAAAAAGGTATCGAATTACAATTTGCTGTCCGGCGGTGAAAAATCTTTGGTGGGCATTGCCTTGATGTTTGCCATGCTTACGGTACGCACTACGCCGTTTTGCGTATTGGACGAAGTGGACGCTGCTTTGGATGAGGCAAACATCGATCGCTATACTGCCTTTTTAACGGATAGAGCGAGCAGCAATCAGTTTATTATGATTTCTCACCGTCAGTCTACTATGGAAGCCGCCTCTTCCTTATGGGGGGTAACAATGGCAGAGGAAGGGGTTAGCCGGGTTATTAGCGTGCGGCTAACAGAAAGCGGTTATGAAGCCGAATAAAGAGAGGAGTATGTGGAATGGGGTTTTTTAGTCGGATTAGTGAAGGGCTTGCGCGTACGCGCAACAGCTTTACCAATGGAGTGAAATCCATTTTTTCCGGACGAGTGGATGAAGATTTTTTTGAGGAGCTATTTGATGCCTTGATTCAGGCCGATGTGGGCGTACAGACCTCGGATAAGCTGACGGAGCGGCTGCGTGAGCGTGCTAAAGCAGAAAAAATTCGTGAGCGGGAGCAGCTATGGTCTATTTTGGAAGAGGAGATTACGGCAATTTTAAGCACGGACAAAGGCGGTGGAATTGCTCTGGATGCGGATAAACTGAATGTGATTATGATGATTGGCGTTAATGGTGCTGGTAAAACCACTACCATTGGAAAACTGGCTGCACGTTATAAGGCGGAGGGTAAGCGCGTGCTTTTGGCTGCCGCTGATACTTACCGTGCAGCTGCGGCCGACCAGTTGGAAGGCTGGGCCAAACGTGTGGATGTTCCGCTTATTCGCCAGGGTGAGGGTGCTGACGCTGCAGCTGTGGTCTTTGATGCGGTGGCTGCGGCCCATGCGCGCAAAATAGACGTATTGATTGTGGATACGGCAGGACGTTTGCAGAATAAAACAAACCTTATGTCGGAATTGGCAAAAGTGGGCCGTGTTATCGCGCGTGAAGCGCCAGAGGCAAAGGTTCAGCATATGCTGGTGGTAGACGGCGGCACAGGGCAAAACGCCATTTCCCAGGCCCGGGAGTTTTCGGCTGTTGTACCCTTATCTGGAATTATTATTACTAAGCTAGATGGCTCTGCCAAAGGTGGGGCTGTTATTGGCATTGTGGATGAAATTAAACTGCCAATCAAACTGATTGGCGTGGGCGAAAAAGTAGAGGATTTGCGTGATTTTGTGGCAGAGGAATACGCCCATGCTCTATTTAATCATGCATAATAGAATTTGTTCTATACTATTTTTATTGTCGGCAGGAATAGGCCCGGCAATATGGAATTATAAACATAAGCAACATGTAGGAAACAGAATAATTGCAAAGAGGTGAATCGTATGCAAGTAAACTTTAAAGCTAGAAATATGGAAATCTCTGAATCAATTAGCGAGTATGCGATCAAAAGACTTTCTAAATTTGATAAACTGATTGGTGCAGACGAGGCATTTGTCACCATGCGCTCTATTAAGGATCGTTACCGTGTTGAGGTTTCCATTCCGTATCATGGAATAACGATTCGCGGTGAAGAGGAAGGCTACGATATGTATGCCTGTATTGACCTCGTAACAGATAAGCTTGAAAGCCAGATTCATAAATATCGCAGCCGTTTGATTAAGCGTGGACGCAATCGCGACACAGTCCCTCCGGTGGAGACGGTCGCTGATGAGTGGGTTGAAGATGTGGTTCCGGTAAGGGAAAAAACCTTTTCCACCAAACCCATGACAACCGAAGAAGCTATTATGCAGATGAACCTGCTTTCGCATTCCTTCTTCGCTTATGTCAGCAGCGATACCAAGGCTGTTAATGTTGTCTATCGTCGCAATGACGGCGGTTATGGTCTGCTGGTTCCTGAGCGCTAAGCAATAGAGCGAGCAGCGGCTTTTAGAGATATTTCAGGGAACGACTACAAGTCGTTCCCTGTTTCTGCTTTTGCTGTAGTACAACAGGGGCAAATTGCTTCCTGAAGATTTAGTGAATACCTGATGTAATTTGCCGCCAGATGTGCTATTATAAAAAATAGCACGAGCAGGAAAAGGTAGTACCGTGCAGAAAACAATAAAAGTTTAATGCTATTTTGAAGGAGAACTATTATGTCTGACAAGGAGTTTTGGCCTCAGGATGTGCAAACAGGTGAGGCGGTTGCAGAAAATAAAAAGTCTTGGTTTAAACGTCTGTCTTTTCCAAGAAAATTGTTATATATCCTGTTGTTTATCTTTGTGATCAGCTGGTGCTTTTTTCTGGGCCATCGTGCCTTTGGCTACGTATATGCACAGGAGCTGGAGGAAAAGGGTGTTTACACAGTAGATGGTACTTATTTTAATACGGCTGAAGATGCTTATGTTCCGGTGGAGCTGACGGGCATTAAAACCGTGCTGCTCATTGGTTGCGATACGCGCGAGGGCGATGTGGTAGCACGTAGTGATACCATTATGGTGGCCTTTCTTAATATGGATACCGGCTCGGTCAATCTGCTCTCCATTCCGCGGGATAGCTATGTGCGCATTCCGGGTTGGGGGTCCAGTAAAATTAACCATGCCTTTGCCTATGGCGGGGTAACGCTTACACAGGCTACGGTAGAGTATTTACTGGGCATTACCATAGATGACTATGTTGTCATTGATTTCCAGGGCTTCCGCGAGGTGGTTGACGCCATTGGCGGTATAGAAATCGATGTGGATATGGATATGTATAACTATGGCGAAAATATTGATTTAAAGGCTGGCTTGCAAACGCTCAATGGCCAACAGGCCTTAGGTTATGTGCGCTATCGTGGCGCGGATTGCAGCGATTATCAGCGCATTGAGCATCAGCAGAATTTCCTTCAGGCGCTGATTGATAAATTGCTTTCTTTTTCTACCTTGCCTAAGATGGCCAGCATTATCAATATTGCGATGAGCAATGTTACCACGTCTCTTACTACTTTAAGTGCCAAGGACTACGCCTCCTATGCATTGAAAATGGATTTGCAGAATATGAATACTTATACGGTACAGGGCACTTCTATGTACATGCTAACCAGCGGTGTATGGATTAGTTATGAGATAATTAACCAAAGCTCGCTTACCACGATTCTGAATGAGATTGCCGGAGATGGCTTCACCTTTTCACCCAATGTTGTAACCGATAATGGCCAAGGTCGGTATACCCTGCCGGACGATACCAGCGTTACCACAGATACACCAAGCGACGATGGCAGTTATTATGATGATGAAGAAATCCTGGATACTGTTGATAGCAGTGACGATACGCAGGAGACGGTTGATAGCAGTGAGACCTGGGAAGACAGTCAGGAATAGCAGGAGTTTAGCATGCTGAGAGTTTTGGGTATTCGGGTGGATGAATATGATATGCAGCAAAGCCTCGATAAAATCGGGGCTTTGCTTTCCTGTGCGCAGCCCTATACGCAGCAGGTTGTTACCATTAATCCAGAAGGCGTGTGGCTGGCGCATGCGGATAATCAATTGGCACAGATTGTCGAGCAGGCTGCTGTAGTAACAGCGGATGGTAATGGCATTCTATGGGCGGCCAGAAAGCTGGGACGGCCCTTAAAGGAGCGCGTTGCGGGAATCGAGCTGATGGAGAAGCTGTGCCAACGTGCAGCTGATAAAGGCTGGCGTATCTACCTTCTGGGTGCCAAACCGGGTTTTGCAGCGCAGGCAGCGCAGGTATTAGAGACTACCTATGCTGGGCTCAACATCGTTGGTACGGAAAACGGCTATTTTCGTGAGCGGGAAGCAGATGTCATTTCAGCAATTCGTCTAGCTAAGCCGGATCTGCTTTTTGTCGCCCTGGGTATGCCCTTTCAGGAGCAGTGGATTTATACACATCGCAAGGAGCTGGGCTGTAAGGTGGCTATTGGTGTGGGCGGTAGTCTGGACGTGCTTTCTGGTCATGTAAAGCGTGCGCCGCAGTTGTGGCAAAAGCTTAAGCTGGAATGGCTGTGGCGGCTTTTATCAGATTTAAAACGCTGGCGGCGTTATCTGGTGATTCCCCGGTTTATGCATGCGGTAAAAAAAGAAGCGCAGTATTTGCAAAAGGAGAAAGCATAAAACGAAACAGGCGTACCTCCTACGAGCTACGCCTGTTTTTATATTGGGGCAAAATCCCTTGCTGCCAAATGTCCAGCTTAGTTCTGCTGGGACTGGATGGTCTGCGAGGCATTGTTCACGGAACCGGTCTGACCCTGAGCCAGAGCCTGTTCAGCGAAAGCGACCATTTTACGGGTCATATTGCCGCCGACATAACCGTTCTGACGAGAAGAGAGCTGACCCTTATCGATCTGATCGTAGTTGGCAATGCCCAGTTCGTTGGCAACTTCCATTTTGAAATTGTTCAGAGCGCTGGAAGCGGCCGGAACAGTAGGAGTGTTGTTGCTTTTTGCCATGGTGTGTTCACCTCCTTTGACGTTGTTGATTGTATTGTGAGCATTTTTCTGACGCTTTATGTCATACAAAATTTTCCTTATTTTCGTATGGCAGTTAGCGTATAAAATCATTGTAATTTTCTACTGTGCAATCCGGATGCGCATAGATGGCACAGGCAGCAGCAATGATTTCCGACTGGTTTTCAATTAATTCGTCGATATCGCGCGGCGTAACCATAAGTTGGCCGCGGAATACGGACAAAAGCTGCTTTTCCGCATATTCACGCGCTATATCATCGAGATCTGGCGGTAAAACCATGGCGCGCTGACGCCAGTTATCTGCCAGAGCGCTAATGGTTTCGTTAATGATGGCTGCGCTATCTACAACTGTTGGTACGCCAAGAGCAATCATGTGGCAGCCCAGTGTGTCGTCATTGATAGGGCGTATTTGTCCGCCAACTCCACTGCCCGGACTGATACCGCTGTCATTAAGCTGTATGGTGGTTCCAACACGGCGAATGGAAGCCGCGGCGAGAGAATCAATAACAATGACCGCGGTTGGCTGGATTTCCCTACACACACTGCGCAGCAAATCCAGGGTGGCAATGCCGGAGCTACCTTGCACTCCGGGCGCAATCAGGCAGACTTTGCCCAGTCCGGATGGATGCTCGCGCGCGGAAAACAGCTGGCGGGTTGCATAGCTTAATGAGATGACGCGCGGACCCAATGAATCTGCTACCGCGCAGTTGTTACCCAGTCCCGCCAGCAACAGCGTACCATCCTGTAAAGGAGGCAGCAGACGCGATATTTCTTGCGCTAATAGTTTTACTGTGTCCGTAAACGCAGTGCTGTTGTCTAAAATGGGTGTATCTATGGTAATATAACGACCGCAGGGTTTGTTGATGGCGCGGCTTCCTTGTTCGTTTAATACAGTAATCGTATGCACGGTGGCGTTGTTTTCCTGTCTTACTTCTTCATTAATCCCCGCTATTTCCACATTGGCGGCTCCGCGGAGCAAGGCCGTGGCTTCGCAGGCCAAATCCAGGCGGCTGGCTAAGCCCGGCAAATTATAAAAGTTTTGCATGTTCCACTCCTTTTTAAGTTGTTTTTCTTATTTTGTGCGCTGTTGAGAAAATTATCGTCATTTTCTTATTATAAAAAGTTTTAATTATAAAAAAGGCAGGAACAGTCGGCTAGGGCGCGAAATATTAAAAATTAAGGGATTATGTGTATAAAGGATAATTCCTCTTAGGAGTTTCGTATGCGAATTATTTCCGGCAGAGCAAGAGGCCGCCGGCTGCTCACGCTGAAAGGGCAGCATACCCGGCCGACTGCGGATCGTGTAAAAGAAGCGGTTTTTTCTACGCTTACGGCTTATTTGGCAGAGGCAAGGGTGCTGGATGCTTTTGCTGGCAGCGGCGCCTTGGGTCTGGAAGCCATGAGCAGAGGCGCGGCACAAGCTGTATTTATTGAGGCAGATTTCTCTGCCGCAGGAATATGCGCAAAAAATATTTCTTTACTTGGTTTTGATAACTGCCGACTGATAAAGGGCGATTGTTTTAAAGTGATGGCCGCTTTGTCCAGAAAGCAGCAGTTTGATTTAATTTTTCTTGACCCGCCGTATAATCGTGGATTGCTGAATCAGGCCATGACTGTGATTGCGCAGCAGCATTTGCTGTCAGATGATGGGATTGTTGTGGCTGAGACAACAGCGAAGGACAGCGAATTTTCGCCGGATGAAAACTGGCGGCTGATAAAAAGCAGCACCTATGGTATAACGGCAGTGCATTATTGCTGTTATGCAAATATGTAAATTTGCGGGTGCTGATCGGATATTCGTTTGATTTGTGCACAAGGAGGCGTACATAAAATGGCAGAAAATACAGATAGCTTAGGCATGGCAACAATACTCAAGGAAATGGAGGAGGCAATTAGCTCTGCCTCTAAGGTTCCACTATCCAGTAAGGTTATGATAGACGCGGATGTCATGCTGGATTATGTGGATAAAATTTACGCCGCATTGCCTGATGAGTTGAAAAAGGCGCAGCAGGTTTTGGATCATAGCGATAAGTTGCTGGAAACCATAGAAGACCGCAGTAAACGGATTATTTCCGAGGCGCGGGAGCAAGCGGAGCAGCTTACCCAGGAAACAGAGATTTACCGCGAGGCTACGCTGCGTGCGCAGGAGATGCTCAAGCGGGCGGAATTGGCTAGCATACAGCTACGCCATGAGTCCATTATGTATTGCGACGATGTACTGCGTCAATTGGAAGAAAATATTAATCATACGCTGAATAGCATTCACCAGAACCGCGAGGATCTGAAGGGCTTTAAGTATTATTCGCTGGACGGAATTGATATGAGCCTAATTCAGGAGAAAAAGGACGAAAAATAAGCTGCATAAAAATAACGTTAAAACCCAGTTTTGGCGTTATTTTTTTTTGCCCTTCTGTTATAGCTGGCTTTGCGCCTGGAAGTAATCCTAGCCATGCCCAGCCATAGCAAAACAATGGTCATAGCAGTTATGAGACTGTATGTAAGCGGGGAAATAGAATGGACAGCCTCAATCGGCAGCGTACTGGTTTGCTGTACAATGTGGGGAAGCAGCAAGGCTGTGTATATACAGGCTGCAGCTGCATGCAATGGTCGGCAAATCAAATAGAGCCGTGGGCTGATGTCTGTGTCCGATACCATTGCCAGCACCTGCATTTGCACGGAAAAACCGCCAAAAGCCAGTATCGCTGCGGCAAGTGGCAGCGCCAGCGCCAGGGGTAAGCCACTGGTAGACAATGTGTCTATCCCTAGTGACATTTCCCATACACCGCTTAACATGGCGCGCAGCATTGGGGTGATGCTGCTGGGAAGAATGAGGCAGATCAACTCGGCTAAAACGGAGAAAAAGGCCATGTAGCAGCCAATAATCAAAATGTTGTTAGTGGCGGCACGGGCTGCCTCTTTCATCAAGTTGCCCAGACTGCCGGGCGGTGTCGCTGTGCTGGGTAGGGCTGTCGCAGCGGATGTTTTGCTGCTGCGGCTAAACAGGCCCAGAATAATACCCAGCAGTAAGTCCAGCCCATAGTGTCCGCTGGCCAGCAGCATTGCTGCTGCTGGTTGTCCAAATAAGCCAGCGGCTACGGCTACTGTTATGTACAGAGGGCCGGCATTGTTGGTAAAGGCAAGCAGACGCGCGGCCTCCTCTCGGCTAATCAGACCTTGCCGGCGTAAATCCGCTGTGACTGCGGCGCCGGTGGGAAAGCCTGAACAAAAGCCAAGAACTATAGCAAGCGAGGCTGCGCCAGGCAGGTTGAATAACGGCCGCATAAACGGAGCAAAGCAGTGTCCAGCCGCCTGGGCTGCGCCTATGGAAATCAGCAGATTACTAATAATAAAAAAGGGCAGTAAAGAGGGGACAATGACTTCCCACCATAGATGTAGGCCGTTCATTGCCGCAGCAACGCTCTGCTGCGGCAGTAGCAGCATGCTTATGGCCATCACTGCCAATGTCATGCCGAGGAAGATGCTTAAGTATTTTTTTCGTTTCATAGCGATTTTCTCCGTTTTTGCCCTATTAAGCAGGGTTTTTCTGTTGATTTAATAATTTCTATGTGTTATACTATGCTTCAGGGTTTTATTTATTTATATTTGGAGGTCTACTCATGAAAATTTTGGTTTTGAACTGCGGTTCTTCTTCCCTCAAATATCAGCTCTTTAATATGGATGACGAGAGCGTTATGGCGAAAGGCCTGGTTGAAAAAATTGGTCTTTCCGATTCCATTCTTACACATCAGCCTGCCAATCAGGATAAGGTTAAAATCGAGACCTCTATTCCCGAACATGGTGTAGCGATTGAGTTGGTGGTTAAAGCTCTGCTGGACGAAAAACACGGCGTAATCAAGGACATGAAAGAAATTGATGCCGTTGGTCACCGCACCATCCACGGCGGCACCAGCTTTACGGAATCCTGCATTATTACGGATGACGTGATCGCCGAGATGGAGCGCCTGGTTGATTTGGCGCCGCTGCACAATCCGCCGAGTATTCTTGGTATCCGTGCTTGCCAGGATAAGATGCCTGGGATTCCTATGGTTGGCGTTTTTGATACCGCTTTTCATCAAACCATGGATGCCGCACATTATCTCTATGGTCTGCCTTATGAATATTATGAAAAATATCAGATGCGCCGTTTTGGCTTCCACGGTACTTCGCATCGTTTCGTATCCATCCGTTGCCGTGAATTGCTGGGCAACCCCGAGCATAGCAAAATCATTACCTGCCACTTGGGTAACGGCTCTTCCATTGCTGCTATTGTAGATGGCAAAGTCATTGACACCTCCATGGGCTATACGCCGCTGGAAGGTCTGGTCATGGGTACCCGCTGCGGCGATCTGGATCCGGCTATCCTGCCCTTCCTGATGAGAAAAGAGGGTCTGGACGCTGACGCGCTGGATGCAGTCATCAATAAAAAATCTGGTTTGCTGGGCATTTCTGGCGTAAGCTCTGACATGCGAGATATTGAAGCTGCAGCAGCGGATGGCAACGAGCGCGCACAGGTGGCAATGGAAATTTTCCGCAAAACCGTTATTCATTACATTGGCGCTTATGCCGCGGAGATGAATGGTGTAGATGCCATCCTCTTTACCGCTGGTATTGGTGAAAACGATATTGCAAACCGTGCGGCAATCTGTGAGAATTTGAGTTATTTGGGCGTAGAGTTTGATAAAGAGGCCAATGACTGCCGTGGCAAGGAAGTTATGATCAGCACGCCAAACTCTAAGGTAAAAGTATTTGTTATCCCCACTAATGAGGAGCTGATGATTGCCCGCGACACCGCTGCCTTAGTAAAATAATTTTGGTACCTGCTACATTCGGTTTCGGTGGAGCAGCGTCTTAGCGGCGCTGCTCCACTTTACGCCAAGCAATGTATGCACGCTGTGGCGGATTTTTTCTAGCATAGCAGTTGACAGCGGCGAATTATATCTGTATAATATTCCGGGAGCATAATCATGAAAGTCTCGATAGCAAAAATTAAAAGCAAAGCTGCTATGGCTGTTGATTTTACCTTTACAGAGACTATCCATGCCGCAGATTATGGCTACGATGATTTTGTCGTAGCTGGTTTGGCGTCTGTTTCTGGCAAAATAGTTAATTTGGGGCTGGGTGTAGATAACAGCGGTCAGTACCAGGCGGATATTCATTATCAGACTGAAATTGAATTGATATGCAGCCGCTGTGTTAAGCCTTTTACTATTCCTGTTGAAGGTGCGCTGTGCGCGCAGTTTGTAGATGGCGCGCCAGATGAAAGCGATGGCGAGGCAGACATCTTTTCTATTGAAAAAGATCATGCAGATATTGCTGCGGTTGTTTTGTCAGAAATCTTTTTTACCCTGCCGATGCAGCCCCTCTGCCGGGAGGATTGCAAGGGTTTGTGTCCCAAATGCGGAGTTGACCTAAATGTAAACAGCTGTTCCTGCGAGCGGGTTGCTATTGACCCCCGTTGGGAAAAGTTAAAGAGTTTGTTACCAACCGAAGATTGAGAAAGGAGTGCTTGAGTAATGGGCGTCCCGAAAGGAAAAACTTCCAAAGCCAATCGTCGTATGAACAGAGCTTCCCGCTATACCTCGGAAGCACCGGCGCTGGCTGTTTGTCCGAAGTGCCATGCATTGAAACAGCCGCATCATGTTTGCATGAGCTGCGGTTACTATAATGACAAGGCTGTCTTGGTCAAAAAATGGAGCAATGACTAATTAGCGCAAAAGGGGCTCAATACTTGTTATTGAGCCTTTTTTCATATCATGTACGATTTATATACCGTTTTTATGAGTGATATTCGCGAGGAGGTCTTTTATGCGAATTGCTATTGATGCCATGGGCGGGGATCATGCGCCGGAGGCC